>SLDB01000030.1 GCA_007125475.1 Nitriliruptoraceae bacterium
CTGGAATGCCCCCCCGGTGAGGAAGGCTGCGACGACATCCTCCCGGTCGGTCCCGGGGGCTAGGTCGAGGTCGACATGGGCGACTTCTTCTTCGCGTTCACCGACGGCGTCGCGGTCACCGGTACGGTCGAGATCACCGCGCACAACGTCAGCAGCCAGTTCCACAACTTCGAGGTCCTCGGTGCCGCCGAAGGCTCCGAGATCATCGAGGCTGACGGTGAGGAGACTGGTGTGGGCACCGTCGAGGTCTTCCCCGGGGAGTGGACGGTGATCTGCAACGTCCCCGGTCACCGCGCCGCCGGGATGGAGACCACCATGACGGTGTACGCCACCGAGGAGGAGGCGCAGGAGGCGATCGAGGCCGGCGAGACCGACGTCGACCGCGACGCCGCCGACGAGCCGGTGCTCTGACCCCCGTCGTGTCCGCCCCGTACCGCGGGTCCGGGGCGCGTCCGACGCGGTGACTCGTCCGGGGTCGGTGCCGGGTATCGCCCACCTGCGATCGGTCAGGCCCAGCGGTCGTGGACCGGTCCGTCGAGTGCGGCGGGGGTGAGGATCCTCGGGCGGCCGACGCCTTCGGTGAGCGCGGCACGCCGCCAGGCCGGGGTCGCGGCCCCTCCGGGGTCGGCGGCGGCCGGGGTGAGGGCGACGACGAGCGCCGCGACCTCCTCGGCGCTCGGGGTGCCGCCCGCGGTGACGACGATCCGCCCGGTGGGCTCGTCGATGATGTCGCCGTCGGTGGTGTCCCCGTCGATGTCCACGCCTGCCTCCACGTCGCTCACAGCGGGGTCGCTCACAGCGGGATGTTCCCGTGCTTGCGCGCCGGCCGCTGCTCCCGCTTCGTCGCAGTGAACCGCAGCGCCCGGGTGAGCTCGCGGCGCGTCTCCGACGGGTGGATCACCGCGTCCACGTAGCCGCGTTCGGCGGCGCGCCACGGGTTCGCCAGGTCGCGGGCGTAACGCTCCTCGAACTCGGCGTGCAGCGCGTCGGGGTCCTCGGCCTCAGCGAGCTCGCGGCGGTGCAGGATGCTCACCGCCCCGCGGGCGCCCATCACGGCGATCTCGGCCGTCGGCCAGGCGAGGTTGAGGTCGGCGCCGAGGTGCTTGGAGCCCATCACGTCGTACGCCCCGCCGTAGGCCTTGCGGGTGATCACGGTGAGCTTGGGGACGTTCGCCTCGGCGTAGGCGTAGAGGAGCTTGGCGCCGTGGCGGATGATCCCGCCGTACTCCTGGTCGGTGCCGGGCAGGAACCCGGGGACGTCGACGAACGTGATCACCGGGAGGTTGAAGGCGTCGCAGAACCGCACAAAGCGGGCGCCCTTCTCGGAGGAGTCGATGTCCAGGACGCCGGCGAGGTGCTGAGGCTGGTTCCCGACGATCCCGACGGGCTGGCCGTCGAGTCGGGCGAACCCGACCACGATGTTGGGGGAGTAGTGCTCGTGCACCTCGAAGAACTCGGCGTCGTCGACGAGGTAGCGCACCACCTCACGCATGTCGTACGGCGAGTTCGGGCTGTCGGGGATGAAGTCGTCGAGCTCGTCGACGAGGCGGTCCGGGTCGTCGTCGCTGGCCGCCACCGGGGGGAGCTCGAGGTTGTTCGCCGGGAGGAACGACAGCAGGTACTTGATGTCCTCGAGGCAGGCTTCCTCGTCGGGGGCGGCGAAGTGGGCGACACCGCTGGTGCGCGCGTGCGTCATCGCCCCGCCGAGCTCCTCCATGGAGACGTCCTCACCGGTGACCGTCTTGATGACGTTCGGTCCGGTGATGAACATGTGCGAGGTGTCCTCGACCATGAACACGAAGTCGGTGATCGCCGGGGAGTACACCGCGCCACCGGCGCAGGGGCCCATGATCGCCGAGATCTGGGGGATCACGCCCGAGGCCCGGACGTTGCGCCGGAAGATGTCCCCGTAGCCACCGAGGCTGACCACCCCCTCCTGGATCCGTGCACCCCCGGAGTCGTTGAGCCCGATCACCGGAACGCCCATGCGCTCGGCGAGCTCCATGATCTTGACGACCTTGGCGGCGAACACCTCGCCCAGCGAGCCGCCGAACGCCGTGAAGTCCTGGCTGAACACGCACACGCGACG
The DNA here is from genome assembly GCA_007125475.1 of Nitriliruptoraceae bacterium. GTDB lineage: Bacteria > Actinomycetota > Nitriliruptoria > Nitriliruptorales > Nitriliruptoraceae > SLDB01. The sequence goes on from SLDB01000030.1 coordinate 2,090, forward strand.
ACCGTCGATCGTCCCGTACCCGGTGACCACACCGTCACCGAGGATGCGGTGGTCATCCATGCCGAACCCGGTGGCCCGGTGGACGGCGAAGGCGTCGGTCTCGGTGAACGAGTCTTCGTCGAGGAGGAGGTCGACGCGCTCGCGGGCGGTGAGCTTGCCCCGTTCGTGCTGCTTGGCGATCGCCTCCTCGCCACCTCCGGCGGCGGCCTCGGCACGGCGTCGGTCGAGCTCCTCGAGCCTCTCGCGGGTGGTCTCCACGTACGCGCCTCCAGCCGGCCGGTCACGGTCCAGGGCGGACGGTCGCACACCGTCCTCTGCCCGGCGGCATCCTAACGTTGCGTGCGACGATCCCCGGAGGCCGCCGTGACCCTCGCCGACGACCCGCAGCTGCGGGCGGTGTTCGATGGCAGCACCCGCTGGCACCGGCTGCGTCACGAGCCCGTGGTCGGTTCGACCAACGACGTCGCCCTCGCCGAGCTCACCGACGGTGCCCCGCCCGGTCTGGTCGTCGCCGCGGACCGCCAACGCGCCGGTCGTGGCCGGCGTGGGCGTGCCTGGCTCGACGACGTGGTCGGGGCCACCGGCCCGGTGAACCTCGCGGTGACGGCCACCGTCGCCACGCCGAACCGACCCGGGTTGACACCGTTGGTCGCCGGGATCGCGGTCGCCGCGACCGCAGACGACCTCGGCGTGTGCACCGGGTTGAAGTGGCCGAACGACGTCCTCGTCGACGGGGAGAAGCTGGCCGGGATCCTCGTGGAGCGCCACCGGACCGTCGGCGGCGACGTCGTCCTCATCGGCTGCGGGGTGAACGTCGACTGGCGCGGGGTGCGTCGTGACCCCGCCGTGGGCTCCTGGACCTCGCTGGCCGAGCTCACCGGCGACGACGTCCCGCGGGCGCAGGTCCTCGCTCGGCTGCTGCACCACCTCGACGCCTGGCTCACGGTGCTGACGCACGAGCCTGCCGAGGTGCTCACCGAGTACCGCCGGCGGAGCCTCACCCTGGCCACGGTGGTCCGGGTCGCCCTCCCCGACGACGACGTCCTTCAGGGCGAAGCGGTGGACATCGACACCGAGGGTCGGCTGATCGTGCGCCGCCCCGACGGTGGCGGGACCGACGACGTCGTGGTCGCCGCCGGCGACGTGGTGCACCTCCGCCCGGCGTAGACGGCCCTCCGGCCGGGATCGCCGACGGGGTGGCGGGCCCCGTACCGCCGCGACCCCCGCGCGCACCCTCGCGTGTGTGCCCCACGCGTATGACGGTGCGTGTCGGTGACGTAGGGTTCGGTCCGTCCGGGTCGCGAACGGAGCACAGGGATGGCAGGGATCGTCGAGCTCACCGCGGAGCAGGAGTCGTTCCGCCGGGTCGTCGCCGAGTTCGCCGACGAGGTGATCGCCCCGCAGGCGGCGGAGTTCAACGCCGCCGGCCGCTTCCCGGTGGAGATCATCCGTCAGATGGGCGAGATGGGGTTGTTCGGGATCCCGTTCCCGGCCGAGTACGGCGGGGTGGACGGCGACTACCTCAGCTTCTGCCTCGCGCTGGAGGAGATCGGCCGCGTCGACCAGTCCGTGGGGATCACCCTGGAGGCGGGGGTGGGCCTGGGCGCCGCCCCGATCGCCGAGTTCGGCAGCCGTGAGCAGAAGCAGCGGTGGCTCCCCGAGCTGCTGCGAGGCGAGCGCCTGGCCGGGTTCGGGCTCACCGAGCCGGCGGGTGGCACCGACCTCGCCTCGGCGACCACGACCCGGGCGGTGCGTGACGGCGACGAGTGGGTGATCGACGGCGGCAAGCAGTTCATCACCAACGCCGGGACCGAGCTGACGTCCCTGGTCACGGTGACCGCCCGCACCGGGCCCGACGAGATCACCGCGATCGTCGTCCCCGCCGGGGCCGAGGGCTTCACGGTCGCCCCGCCCTACCGCAAGGTGGGGTGGCACGCCTCCGACACCCGGGAGCTGACGTTCGACGGCGTCCGCGTCCCCGTCGCCAACACCCTCGGCGATGAGGGCGCGGGGCTGCGGCAGTTCCTCAAGATCCTCGACGACGGACGGATCGCGATCTCGGCGCTGGCGGTCGGGATGATCCAGGGGTGCGTCGAGGAGTGTGTGCGCTACGCCGGCGAACGCGAGGCGTTCGGTCGTCCCATCGGAGGCCACCAGGCGGTGGCGTTCAAGATCGCCGATATGCAGGTCGCCGCCGAGACCGCACGTCAGTACTACCGCTACGCGTGCGCGCGCAAGCTCGCCGGGCTGCCGTACAAGCGGCAGGCCGCGATCGCGAAGCTGTACTCCACCGAGCAGGCGGTGACGGCTGCCCGCCAGGCCACGCAGGTGTTCGGCGGGATGGGGTTCATGACCGAGACCCGGGTCGGGCGCTTCTACCAGGACGCCAAGATCCTCGAGATCGGTGAGGGCACCAGCGAGGTGCAGCGGATGATCATCGCCCGCGACCTCGGGCTGTAACGCGCGCGGACACGGCCGTACCCTCGGCGCCCCCAACGAAGGTCGTGGCGTGGCCGACCGGTACACCTCGCAGCTCGCCCTCACCCTCGACGCACCGGTCGAGGATGTGGGCGCGGTCGTCTCCGGCGCGGTCGCGGCCGGTGACCTCGACCGTGCCACGCCGGTCCACGGCAGCGACGCCACCGCGGCTCAGGAGGTCCACTGGGGCGGCAGGATGCAGCGGGCCGTCGTGCGTGCGGTCCGTAGCGACGGGGACACCCCCCTGCTGCGGATCGAGACCTACGTCGGCAACGACGGGGTGCGCACCGGGATGCAGCGGCAGGCCAAGCTGCTGCAGGCGCTCTCCCGGCGGTTGCGGGGTCGTGTCACCGGGGTGCGGGATCTGTCGGCGATGGCGTCGAGGGACGAGGCCTGGATGAACCGCCTCGCCGTCGGGGCCGTCGAACAGGGCGACGCGATCAGCACGGTCGCCGACGGCGAGGGGCTGGTGTGGGTGCGTACGCACGGCGCCGCACGCTTCGACGTCCCGGACCTCGAGTTGTACGGCCTGCACGCCGACGCCGTGACGTCGGCGGTCGACGCCCTGGAGCACGTCCACGGGCAGTTGCTCGCCGGGGGGCTGAAGGCGTCGCTGTCGCTGCCCGACGGCACGCCGGTCTACCTCGTACCGGTGCTGGAGGCCTGGCAGCACGTCTCCCTGGACTGGCCGGGGGTGGGCCGGGCCGGGCAGGAGCGTGGCATCGGGCTCGACGGCCCACGGGCCTCGCTGTCGGTGCTGCGTCGGCCGCGGTTCGGTCGGTACCGCCGCGACCTCGCCGGGGTGATCCGCAGGCTGGAACGCGTCACCTGAGCCACCCACGGCCGGACCCCGGGCGTGGATCGCCGGACGGGTCGGTGGCGGCGCCGTGGTGTCAGTCCTCCTCCCCGTCGTCCACGGGCTCGATCCACCCTTCTTCGCCCTCGGGGCGTTCGTCGTCGCACATCTCGCGGAGTCGGGGTGGGCCCTCCTCCGGACCGATCGCCAACAGGCGGTCCTCGGCTCGCAGGGTCGTGCCGCGGCGCGGGCGGTACTGCCAGCGACCGGCTCGCTGGATCGCCAGCACCTCCATCCCGGTCACCGTCTGCAACGCGAGGTCGCCGAGGGTGCGCCCGTCGACCTGGCTTCCGGCGGCGACGATCGCTTCGGCGACGATCTCGTCGGCCTCGGAGAGCGCCGCGGCGATGATGGGGTGGGGCGTGCCGTCGTCCTCGATGATGCGGCACATCGACTGCGCCGCGTCGACGATGCGCTCGGAGGCTGCGGCGAGGTGCAGCAGCCCGCGCAGCTCCTCCGGGTCGTCGAGCTCCTTGGCGGCGCGCAGTACCCAGCCCTCGAGCTGGTGGAAGAGTTCGTCGGAGGCGTCCTCGATCGCCGACACCTCGCTGGCCAGGGTGGTGTCGCGGAGCAGGATCGCGGAGTAGGCGAGTCCGACGGCGACCTCGGAGACGTTCTTGAGCTCGACGACGAGGTCGACGGCGCGGTCGAGGTTGGACAGCTGCCCGCGCTCGACCGGGGCCGGGAGCTCCCTGGCCGGGGCCCCGGCGAGTTCGCGGACCTCGTCGACACCGGCCCGGGGACCCTGCAGGAACAGCACGTCACCCTCACGGAGGACCTCGTCGCCGTCGACGCCGTGGACCCAGTCGACGTCACGGCGGATCGCGATCACCCACATCCCGGTTCGGGTGGGGAGCTCCAGGTCCTTCAGCCGGCTGCCCTCGAGCTCGTTCTCGGGGCGGATCTTCACCCGCGCGGTGACCTCGCTGGCGTGGCGCAGGTCGTCACGCAGCGCCGCAGGCACCCCGAGGTCCTTGAGCACCACGCGGGCGATGTCCTCGGCCGCGTCGGCGATCCCCTCGATGGACACCGCCAGTGACAGCACGCGGGCGAGCTGGTCGGCGTCGTCGCGGCTGCGGGCGGCGATCATGCACACCGCCCGCAGCTCGACCAACAGTTCGTCGACACGGTCCTCGAGGCGGAGCACCTCGCGCGCGAGGTCCTCGTCGCCGTAGAAGATCGCGGCGTAGGCCAGGTCGACCATGAGCTCGGCGGCGTCCTTCGCGCCGACGAGCATCTCCTTGACGGTGCGGGGGTTCCTCATGCGGATGCTCCGAGCAGGTTGATGGCGATGACGAGGCAGATCACCCCGGTGAGGTCCATCGTCGCGGTGACGACGGGGATGCCGTGGTTGTCGGGGTCGAAGCCGAAGCGGAACGAGTTCGCCGCCGTCGCGTACGCGGTCAACGCCAGGATCGGCAGGGCGATCGCACCTGCCAGCAGCGTGACCGAGACGGTGGTCACCAGCGTCAACGGGGTGACCCCGGGGACGATCCATGCGGCGAGCCACCCCGCGACCCCCACCCCGGTGAACGCCAGCGTCGCCAGCAGCGCCGTGACCGAGAAGTCCAGCAGTGCCAGGCGGTCCGGGACGAGCCGGGCGGTGAGCAGCCCCACGTGGAGCTTGGAGGCGAGCCGGCTCGAGAGCATCCCGCCCAGCGAGCCGCAGTTCGCGATGAACGGGGGGATGAGGATGAGCAGGGCCGCCGCGTCGAACTGTTCCTCGGCCCGGCTCTCGACGACGACGCCGGCGAGCACGTCGATCGTCACCGCGATCGTGAGCACGACCAGCGACTCGCGGACGACCCGACGGATCACCGCGTCGCCGCGCCGCACACCGACGATCACGGCCACCAGCCCGCCGACGATGCCGACCGCACCGGTCGCCGTCGCCAGCACCGGTACCTGCAGCACCAGCGTCGCGACCAGCAGCGCCGGCAGCGTCACCAGGTCGCCGGTCGCGGTGATGATCGGGGCCCCGGCGTCGTCCATGCTGAAGCCGACCTTGTCGGCACGACGGGCCATCCACACGACCACCACGAACAGCACCAGCGACGACAGCACCCCGCCGACCAGCGAGATCGCGACGAGGTCGAGGAGCCCGACCGTGGGCAGGCCGAGCGCAGCGCTGATCGCCCAGGCGATCACCCCCGCCTGCGTGGCGGAGGCGATGCTCAGGATCGTCGACGCCTCCACCTGTCGTCCGAGGTAGGTGCGACGGTGCAGCCGGGGTTCGAACTCCCCGGTGAGGATCCCGGTCGCCAACCGCGAACCGAGTGCCCCGAAGATCGCCCCGCGCATCCCGATCGCTGCCGGGATCAACGCCAGCAGGCCGGGGATGGCCTCGAGCTGGTCCTCGGCCGAGGCCAGCGCGATGCCGGCGACGAGGGTGGCCCCCAGCCCCATCGCCAGGGCCTTCGAGCCGGTCCCGATGCTGCGCGATTCGTGCCGCCAGTACGCACGCACCTCGACGACCGGCATCCCCAACAGCCGGCCGAGCCCACGGATCAGCGACGGGACGCGCGGGCGGCTGGGTCGGGGCAGGGCGATCGCGTTCCTCCTGGATCGAGGCGGAGCCTAACCCTGGCCTCCTCCTCGGGGTACCGCCGCAAACCCGGACGACCGGGCGCGATGTCGGCTGCCGGTTACCATGCCGCCATGACGAATTACACCGCACCGCTCGACGAGATCCGTTTCGTGTTCGCCGAGATCGCGCCGCTGGCGGATCTCACCGGGCTCGAGGCGTTCTCCCACGTCGACCCCGACGTCGTCGACGGCCTCCTCGAGGAGGCGGGCCGTTTCGCTGCCGAGGTCGTCGCCCCCACCAACCGTGACGGCGACCTCGAGGGCGCGCGTGTCGTCGATGATCGTGTCGAGGTCCCGGCCAGCTTCCACGAGGCGTACAAGCACTTCGTCGCTTCGGGTTGGGGGGCGGTCCAGCACCCCGAGGACGTCGGCGGCGGCGGGTTCCCGTTGACGATCACGATGCCGGTGAAGGAGTTCGTGACCAGCGCGAACATGGCGTTCTCGCTGGCGCCGATGCTCACGACCGGCGCGGTGCACGCGTTGCTGTCGCACGGGGACGAGGACCAGCGCCGCCGGTACCTGCCCAAGATGGTCTCCGGTGAGTGGGCCGGCACGATGAACCTCACCGAGCCGCAGGCAGGCTCCGACGTCGGTGCCGTGACGACGAAGGCGGTCGAGCAGGCCGACGGGTCCTACCGCCTCACCGGGCAGAAGATCTACATCACCTTCGGCGAACACGACCTCACCGAGAACATCATCCACCTCGTCCTGGCCCGCACGCCGGACGCCCCGGACGGGACGAGGGGGCTGTCGTTGTTCGTCGTCCCCAAGTACCGGGTCGACGACGACGGCGGCCCGGGAGAGCGCAACGACGTCACGGTGGTCTCGATCGAGGAGAAGCTCGGGATCCACGGGTCCCCGACCTGCGTGCTGGCCTACGGCGAACAGGGAGCCGGTGCGTACGCCGAGCTTGTCGGCGAGGTCAACGACGGGATGCGGGCGATGTTCACGATGATGAACGACGCCCGTCTCGCCGTGGGTCTCGAAGGGGTGGCGATCGCCGAGCGGGCGTTCCAACAGGCGGTCGCCTACGCCCGTGAGCGCCGGCAGGGACGCGCCCCCGGTGCAGCCGAGGGTGAGCAGTCGCGGATCATCGAGCACCCCGACGTACGACGGATGCTGCTGACGCAGAAGGCCTCGATCGAGGCGGCGCGGGCGCTGTGCTACGTCAACGCCTACGCCATCGACCGCGCCCGGCACGACGACGATGCCACCGCACGCAGTCACTACCAGGGCCTTGCCGACGTCCTCACGCCGCTCTCCAAGGGCTGGTCGACCGACCTGGGGGTCGAGCTCACCTCCCTGGCGGTACAGGTGCACGGCGGGATGGGCTACATCGAGGAGACGGGGGCGGCCCAGCACCTGCGGGATGCGCGGATCGCCCCGATCTACGAGGGGACGAACGGGATCCAGGCCATCGACCTCGTCGGGCGGAAGCTCGCCGGTGACGACGGGGCGTTCGTCACCGCCTACCTCGACGAACTCGCCAACCTCGTCGACGGTTTCGACGACGACCACGCCGCTCCGCTCGCCGACGCCCTCGGGGTGCTCCGGCGGTGCACCACCTGGCTCCTGGAGCACCGTGGGGATCCGGGTGACCTCCTCGCCGGTGCGACGCCGTACCTGCGGCTGTTCGCGACCGTCGTCGGCGGGGTGCTGCTGGCGAAGGGGGCCGCGGCTGCCCGACGTCACCTCGACGACCCCCCGGCGTCCGGGTTCGACGAGGAGTTCCTCACGGCCAAGGTCGCGACGGCGACGTTCTACCTCGAGCAGCTGTTACCACAGGTGCACGGGCTGGCACCCGCGGTGACGGCCGGGGCGGAGCGCCTCACCGGGGTCGCCGAGTCGTCCCTGGCTCCCTGAGCCCGACCCCGCCGCTCACCGCCAGGTCGTCACCTGTTCGCCGGCGGCGTCGGCCCGCCCGACACCACGCAGCACGACCGTCGGTCGCCCGGTCACCAACGGGCGTACAGCGGTGTCGACGAGGGTGCGGACCGGGTCGCCCCCGTCGGCGGCGAACCCGAGCACGCCCTCCTCGTCGCCGAGGTCGGCGACGAGGGCACGGTGGGTGCGCACACCCGCCGCGGTGGTGACGGCCGCCAGGTCGGGTGACGCGCGTGACGGCGGTGCCTGGTCCGGGAACGCCTGAACGGCACGCACCCACGCCTCTCCGGGGGTGTCGTCGACCGGTGCGCCGTCGAAGCCGTCCCCGATCCACAGGACCTCGGTGACGTCGGGGCGTGGGCGCCCCTGGTGGACGACCGCGACGTCGGCCTCACCGTCGTCGACGACCACCGTCAGCCCGGCCCACCACGCACCGAGGGCGACCGCGGCGGCCGGCCAACCGGCGGGTGCGTCGATCCGGACGCGGTCAGCGGGCCCCAGGTCGAGTTCGAGGTCGAGGAAGTGCGCGCCCTTCGCCGCCCATTGGGCCAGCGAGGAGTACGACTGCTCCTGTCGGGCCCCGGGGAACAGGACCGTGATCGCGGGCCGATGGCCGAGGCGGGACGCGGCCGTGAGCGCGGCGGGGACGTCGGCGGCGCCTGAGATGTCGGGGCGGAGCGGGCCGATCTGCACCGTCGTGCCTCCTGGTCGGCGACCGGCGCGGCCGGTGGACGTGGCGGCGGGTGCGACGCCGGGGTGATCGGGGCGCGGTGGTGGGCGATGCTACCGTCGGTGCGTGCCCGCCCTGGTGCGGCGTACCGCCGGATGGCCCGGGGCCGGTCGGCGGGCGCCGACCCCTCTGCGGCCGCGGTGCGACACCGGACCCCGACGGCGGAGCGATGCGTGCCTGACCGCCCACCGTTGCGCTTCTCCGCCACCCCGCGGCGGGAGCGCCGCTGGTTGACCGTCGTCGGGGCCGTCGTCCTGGCCGTCGTGCTCGCCACCGGGGTGTGGGCGGCGACGTTGGCCGGCCTGTGGGGCTACGCCTGGCTCCGGCTGGGAGGCGACGACGTCGCAGTCGCCGGTGACGAGGACGCCGTGGCGCTGGGCACCGAGCCACCGCAGGCACCCACCGGGGCGGTCACCGTCCTGGTGGCGCTCACCGAGGAGCACGACGCGACGTTGCCGCGTCCTCCACGGCTGCTGGGGCCGGTCGTGCTGCTGCAGTACGGCGGTGGCCGTGAGGTCCCGGCGGTCCTGGTGGTCCCCGGCGAGCTGGAGGTCGACGTCGACGGTGACGGTGCCGTCCCGCTGCACGAGGTCCAACGCGGTTCGGGGGTCGCGGGGGTGGCCCGGGCGCTCGTGGACTACACCGGGGTGCGGATCGACCACGTCGCCGCGGTCTCCGTCGAGGTCCTGCCCCGGCTGGTCGAGGCCACCGGAGCGGTCGAGGTGTGCACGCGGGACGGGTGCCGTACCCCGGACGCCGACGAGGTGCGTGAGTCACTCACCACCGCCGACGACGTCGTGGAGGAGGCCACCGCCCACGCACGGGCGGTCGCCTCCCAGCTGGACCGCCGGTGGGCGGCGACGTCGCCGCTGCAGGTCCGGCGTGTCATCGACGCCGTCGCCTCGCAGGTGAGCACGGACGCCTCGCTGCGGGGCGGGGCCCTCCTCGACGTCTTCGCCGGGATCGGTGCGGCCACGACGCTGGACGTCGAGCGGCTCCCCGTCCTCGTCGACCCGGGATCCGGTGAGGTCATGTCCCAGCCCGAACCGTCGATGGTGCGGTTCCAGCACCTGCGGGAGGGGACACCGTTCTCCCCGCAGGACGCGGGCGAGGACGTGCTCGCCGCCGATCTCCTCGCCGAGGTCTCCGTCGCCGTCCTCAACGGGGCCGGCGTGGACGGCCTCGCCGGGCGGATCGAGGGTCGGCTGACCAGCGAGGGGTTCTTCGTGGTGGGCACGGGGAACGCACCGGAGTTCGACGTCGAGGCCACCGTGGTGCACCATGTCGACGGCGATGCGGCGACGTCGTTCGCCGCCGCCAGGCTCGCGGACGTCCTCGGTGACGTGCGGATGGAGGCGTTGGACGCGCCCCCGACCTTCGAGGGTGAGCCGGTCGACGTCCTCGTGACCGTGGGTGCGGACCTCGCGGACTGACGCGCAGATCGGAGTGGACGTGTCCGTGGGGCCACCACCACAGCCCTGGGCTCCCCCCGTCGAGGGGGGGCGTCGTTGGCGTGTCCTGCGGCGTGCGTCGGGGACGATCGTGGTGTCGGCGTTGGTCGCCGGCGCGGCGCTGTTCACCACGGCGCAGCTGCTGGTCCAGCAGGCCGAGCAGAGCCTCACCCGGGTGCCGGTACCCGAGCTCGAATCGCCGGCTGCCGAGACCGATGCCCGGCACTTCCTGTTGGTGGGATCCGACGCCCGTGACGGGGTCGACGACGCCGTTCGCGGCGAGATCCCGCTGGGGGAGTTCGACGGGCAGCGCAGCGACGTCATCATCTACGTCGCGATCAGCCAGGACCGCAGCGAGGTCTCGCTCGTCAGCCTCCCCAGGGATCTCCTCGTCGTCGACGACGGCCGTCACGACAAGCTCACCAACACCTTCGCCGGTGGACCCGACGAGCTGATCCGCGTCATCCGCGAGAACTTCGGGCTGCCGGTGAACCATTACGCGGCGATCTCGTTCGGCGGGTTCATCGAGGTGGTCCGGACGCTGGGCAGCGTCGAGATCTGCCTCGACGAGCCCCTCGAGGACTGGCGGGCCGGAGCCTCGTTCACCGCCGGCTGCCACGACATGGACGCCACCGACTCGCTGTCGTACGTGCGTTCACGTGCCGGTACCCGCGCCGACTTCGAGCGGATCGACCGCCAGCAGAACTTCATCCGCGCCGTCCTCGGCGAGCTCACGCAGACCCGTGTCCTGGCGAACCCCCGGCAGGTCTTCCGGTTGGTCGAGGACGTCGCGTCCAACCTCACCACCGATGACGCCCTCGGGATGGGCCAGATGCTCGGGCTCGCCGAGGAGATGCGGACGGTCGTCGCCGACGGCCTGCCCATGACGACCGTCCCCGCCTACCCGCGCCGGATCGACGGTGTCGACTACATGGTCCCCTACGCCCCCGGCGCCTCGGCGTTGTTCTCCGACCTCGTCGCGGGCCGGCCCGTCGCCGAGCGCGGCACCCCCGACGAACGCTCGGAGACCCTCGTGATGGTGCACGCCGACGGACGTTGGGCGGCGGCCGACACCGTGCGGTCCACGCTGGCGTGGGCCGGGTTCCGCACCGACGGGGTCGGCCGGGGTCCGGGCGCGACTGAGGCGGGCGCGGTGACCACCGTGTACGCCGCCGACGGGGAGCGCGACCGCGCCACGTGGATCGCCGACACCCTCGGAGCCCCACTGGAGGACCTCCCCGACGACGTTACGCTCCCCGACGGAGCGGCGGCGATCGTCTCCGTCGGCGACGACGCGCAGTGAGCCGCTCCACACCCCGGCGCGCGGTGAACCGCCGCCCCAGACGGTGACGGGAGGCACGACGTGAAGGGCCTGGTGCTCGCGGGGGGATCCGGGACGCGCCTGCGCCCGATCACGTTCTCCTCGGCGAAACAGCTGGTCCCCGTGGCGAACCGACCGATCCTCTTCCACGCCCTCGACCAGCTCGCCGACGCCGGTGTGCGACAGGTCGGCGTCGTCGTCGGCGAGCACGGCGACGAGGTCCGAACCGCCGTCGGTGACGGCGAGGCGTTCGGGCTCGAGGTCACGTTCATCCGGCAACCGAGGCCCCTGGGGATCGCCCACGCCCTGCTCACGGCCGAGGAGTTCCTCGACGGCGACGACGTCGTCCTGTTCCTCGGCGACAACCTCGTCGAAGGTGGGGTGACGTCGTTGGTCCACCGCTTCGCGTCGGAGCGTCCGACCGCCCAGCTGTTGGTGAAGGACGTCGACGACCCGAGTGCGTTCGGTGTCGCGGTGGTCCGCGACGGCGTGGTGCAACGCCTCGTCGAGAAGCCGGCCGAGCCCCCGTCGTCGTCGGCGCTGGTCGGGGTGTACCTGCTCAGCCACGACGTCCTGGAGGCGGCACGGCGGATCGCACCGTCGCTGCGGGGCGAGCTTGAGATCACCGACGCGTTGCAGCGGTGCATCGACGACGGGGGTCGGGTGCAGGCGACCGAGTTGTCCGGGTGGTGGCTCGACACGGGGAAGAAGGACGACGTCCTCGATGCCAACCGCCTCCTGTTGGCGGAGCTCACCGGCCGCGTCGACGGGGTCGTCGACGCGGCGTCACGCCTGACGGGGACCGTGGTGGTCGAGCCCGGCGCCCGGGTGCGCGGCTCGTCGCTGCACGGACCGGTCGTGATCGGTGCCGGGACGCGGGTCACCGACGCCGTCGTCGGCCCCGACACCTCGGTCGGTGAGCGCTGCGAGCTCGTCGACTGTGAGGTCGTCGACTCGGTGGTGATGGCCGACAGCCGGATCGACGGGGTCGGCCGGATCGAGCACTGCCTCGTCGGCCGGCGGGTCACCCTCGCCGCCGGCGGGGGGGTCGCGCACCGCATCGTCGCCGGTGACGACTCCTTCCTCGAGTTGCGGGGCGGGTCGTGAGGCGGGTGCTGGTCACCGGCGGTGCCGGGTTCGTCGGGGCTCACGTGGTCCGCCACGCGTTGGCGAGCGACCCGACGCTCGAGGTCATCTCCCTCGACGCGCTGACGTACGCCGGCTCCCGGGCGCGCCTCGCCGACGTCGACGACGATCCCCGCCACCGGTTCGTGCAGGGCGACATCCGGGACTCCGCGCTGGTCGACCGGCTCGTCGCCGACGTCGACGCGGTGCTCCACCTCGCCGCGGAGACCCACGTCGACCGGTCCATCGACGCGCCCCGTCGGTTCTCCGAAGTCAACGTCACCGGGGCCGGGGTCGTGTTCGAGGCCTGTCGCCGGGCCGGGGTACGGCGGGTGCTGCACGTCTCCACGGACGAGGTGTACGGACCCGTTCCGGCTCCACACAGCGCCGACGAGGAACGCCGACTCGCGCCGAGCAGCCCCTACGCCGCGTCGAAGGCGGCCGCCGACCTCCTCGCCGGGTCGTACGCGGTGACGTACGACCACCCGATCATGGTGTCCCGGCCGACGAACACGTTCGGGGTGTTCCAGCACCCCGAGAAGGTGGTGCCGCTGTTCGTGACGCACCGCATCGACGGTCTGGCCCTCCCGGTGTACGGCGACGGTCGTCACCGACGCCAGTGGCTCGGTGCCGAGGATCACGCGGCGGCGCAGTGGCTGCTGCTCACCGAAGGCGAGCCGGGAGAGGTGTACAACGTCGGCGGGGGGGAGGAACGCAGCACCCTCGAGCTCGCCCGGGCCGTCCTGGACCGGTTCGGGGGCGGCGACGAGTGGATCTCCCACACCGACGACCGGCCCGGTCACGACGTGCGGTACGCGGTCGACGGCCGCCGCCTCGCCCGCCTCGGGTTCACGCCACGGCGCGGGTTCGACGAGGTCCTCGACGAGGTGGTGGCGTGGTACCGGGCCAACGAGGCGTGGTGGCGTCCGCTTCGGGGTCTTGGTGCGGCCCGCCGACACGGAGTGGTGTCGTGATGCGCGTCCTGCTCACCGGCGCGGGGGGGCAGCTCGCCGTCGACCTCGTCGAGGCGTTCGCCGACACCGTCCTCACCGCGGTGCCGCGCACCGAGCTCGACGTCACCGACGAAGCCGCCGTCAGCACCGTCGTCCGTGCCGTGGCACCCGACGTGGTGCTCAACACCGCGGGTCTCACGGACGTCGACGCCTGCGAGCACGACCCCGAGGCGGCCCACGCGGTCCACGCGCTCGGTCCGTGGTGGCTGGCGACCGCGTGCCGAGACGTCGGGGCCCGCCTGGTGACCTTCTCCACCGACCACGTCTTCGGGGGTGCGGTCCCGGCCGGTGCCGCCGACACCGGCTACGGGGAGGCGGACGCCCCCGCCCCCGTGAACCGGTACGGACGGTCGAAGGCGGCCGGCGAGGCGCTGGTCCGCGAGACGCTGGCGGCGCACCACCTGGTCCGTACCTCGTGGTTCATGGGGGTGCACGGCTCCGGGTTCGCCACCGCGATCCTGGCCCAGGCCGCCGCCGGCACCCCGCTCGACGTCGTCGACGACCAGGTCGGGAGCCCGACCTCGACCCGTGACCTCGCCCAGGCCGTGCGGCGCCTCGTCGCCGCGCGCCGGTTCGGGACGATCCACCTCGCCAACTCCGGGTCCTGCTCGCGGTTCGCGCTGGCCGAAGCGCTCCTCGAGGACGGTGGCCACGACACCCCGGTCCGTGCGGTCCCGACGTCCGCGGCGCCAGGCGGTGCCCGGCGTCCGGCGTTCTCGCCCCTGGACACCACCCACGCGGCGTCGTTGGGCCTCGGGCTGCCGCCGTGGCGCGAGGCCGTCGCCCGCTTCGTCGACGACCTCGTCGACACCGGGCGACACACGCGGGGCCGTGCGTGAGCGGCGGGGTGGGAGTACCGAGCAGCAGCCGTGCGTCCCCGGAGCCGGTGGCGGCGCCCGACGTCGTCCTCGTCACGCACCGGACCCGGGCGCAGCTGCTGCGTGCGCTCGGATCGCTCCCGGTGCGTGACGACCGACGGATCGTGGTCGTCGACACGGGCTCCGAGGACGGGACCGTGGCGGCGGTGCGGTCACGCCGCCCCGACGTGCGGGTGCTGCCGCTGGCCAACGCCGGGTTCGGTCGGGGCGCCAACGCCGGGGTGCGCGCCTGCACCTCGGAGTTCGTGATCGTCGCCAACGCCGACGTCCGGTTCGGTGCCGGCGCCGACGAACAGCTGGCGGCCTGCCTCGCCGGCGACTCCGGGCTCGGTGCCGTCGGACCGTTGGTGCGCTACCCGGGCGGGGAGGTGCAGGCCTCCGCTCGCCGCATCCCGTCGGTCGCCGACGCCCTCGCCCACGCGGTGCTGGGTCGCATCGCCCCAGGGAACCGGTTCACGCGGCGGTACCACGCCCTCGACCGGGTCGCTTCCGAGGCCCGGGACGTCGCGTGGCTCTCCGGGTGCGTCATGGCGTTGCGACGCGAGGCCTTCGAGGACCTCGGCGGCTTCGACCCCGGCTACTTCCTCTACCTCGAGGACGTCGACCTCGGCGAACGGCTCCGGGCAGCCGGCTGGCGGCTGCGTTTCACGCCGACCGCGACCGTCTGGCACGACGTCGGAGCTGCCACCGCCCACCGACGGTTCCGCTCGTTGGTCGCGCACGCACGCAGCCTCGACCGGTACCTGCGCGGCCGCACCCGGTCACCCTGGGGCGGTGTGGCCCGGGCCGGGTGGGTGCCGGCGCTCGCGGCGTGGGTGGTGGTGACCTGGGGGCTCGAGCGCGTCCTGGGCAGCGCCCGCAGCTCCACGGGGGAACGCATCAAGGCGGCGCGGTCGTGACGGCGATACGCGAGGCGATGATCGTCGCCGGCGGTGCCGGACGCCGGTTGTGGCCGTTGACGCGGGACACGCCCAAACCGCTCCTGGAGCTGTGCGGCACCCCGTTCCTGGTCGGGGTGCTGCGACGCCTCGCGGCGGTAGGTGTTCGTCGTACCGTCCTCGTCGTCGGGGCTGACACGGCGCCGTTCGCCGTCCTCTCCGGGCCGGCCCGGCAGCTCGGCATCGAGTTGGTGTTCGCCGCCGAGCCGGAGCCGCTGGACACCGCCGGCGGGGTGCGTGGCGCCCTCGATCACGTCTCGGGACCGTTCCTGGTCCTCAACGGGGACATCCTCACCGACCTCGATCTCACGGCCCTGATCGCCGCCCATCGGCGTTCCGAGGCCGATGCCACCCTGGCGCTCACCCGGGTCGACGACGTCTCGTCCTACGGGGTCTGCGTGCGTCGGGGCACCCGGATCACGGGCTTCCTCGAGAAGCCGGACCCGGGCACCGTCCCCGGTCAGGACACCGTGAACGCCGGGACCTACGTCCTCGAACCCGCGGCACTGCAGCGGTTCCCCACCGGACGGCTGTCGTTCGAGCGTGACGTCTTCCCGGGCCTGTTGGAGGCCTCGGCGGTGATCGAAGGGTTCGTCTCGGACGCGGTGTGGGCCGACCTGGGTACCCCCGGCCGCCTCCTCGAGGGCCATCGCCTCGTCCTCGACGGTTCGGTGTCGTGGCCGCCCCTGGGAGACGTCCCCGAGCGTGAGCGACGGGTGTGGGTGGCCGACGACGCCGTCGTCGACCCCGCCGCGCGGTTGCACGCCCCGGTGGTCGTCGCCGCCGGTGCCGTGGTCGCCGGTGGCGCGAGCGTCGGGCCGTACACCGTGCTGGGCGCCGGCGGTCGGGTCGGTGAGGGGGCCCGGGTCGCCTGGAGCGTGCTGAACACCGGCGCCGTGGTCGGTCACGGTGCCCGGCTGGACGACGCCCTGGTCGGGGCGTCCGCCGTCATCGGTGCCGGGTCGTCGGTGGGGTCC
>SLDB01000090.1 GCA_007125475.1 Nitriliruptoraceae bacterium
GACTACACCGCGAAGTACACCCCGGGAGCGTCGGCGAAGCGGGTCCCGGCGGCGCTCGATGACGAGGTGACCGCGGAGGTCCGGGCCCTCACCGGTCGCGTCCACACCCTGCTCGGGGTGGGGGACACCTCCTCGCGCAGCGATTTCCGTCTCCTGACCGGTGGGGAGATCACGTTCCTCGAGGTGAACCCCCTCCCGGGCCTCACCCCCACCAGCAGCTACCCGCTCTCGGTTGCCGGTGCCGGCATCGACTTCCCACGACTCTGCGAGGAACTCGTGGTGCGTGCGTTGCGTCGTGCCGGCACCGACGTCATCACCGTCCCCCGCGAGGAGAACCCGTGAACACCATCCGTGAACTGGCCTGGCACGAGCTGCCACAGCCGATCGAGGAGGTCGAGCACTTCATCATCCCGATGTCCGACGGGGTGCACCTCGCCGGTCGGCGCTGGCAGCCCGTCGGGGCCGACTTCGCCCCGGTGCCGGCGATCCTGGAGTACATCCCCTACCGCAAGCGTGACTTCACCGCCGTCCGTGACGGCATGAGTCACCCGTACGTCGCCGGTCACGGGTACGCCACCGTCCGTGTCGACCTGCGCGGCTCCGGGGATTCCGAGGGGGTGCTCACCGACGAGTACCTGCCGCAGGAGCTCGACGACGGCCTCGAGGTGCTGTCCTGGATCGCGGCGCAGCCGTGGTGCGACGGGCGTGTCGGGGTGATCGGGAAGTCCTGGGGTGGGTTCAACGGCCTGCAGCTCGCGGCGCTGCAGCCACCGGAGCTCGGTGCCGTGGTCACGGTGTGCTCCAGCGACGACCGCTACGCCGACGACGTGCACTTCATGGGCGGGTGTCTGCTCTCCGACAACCTCTCGTGGGCGTCGAGCATGTTCGCCGCGACGTCGCTGCCACCCGACCCGGCGCTGGTCGGTGAGCGCTGGCGCGAGTTGTGGCACCAGCGCCTCACCGGCTCGGGGTTGTGGCTCGAGACCTGGCTGGAGCACCAGCACCGGGACGAGTACTGGCAGCACGGCTCGGTGTGTGAGGACTACTCGGCGATCCGCACCCCGGTGATGGCGGTCTCGGGCTGGGCGGACGGGTACTCCAACTCGGTGTTCCGGCTCCTGGAGCACCTCGACGTCCCCCGGATGGGTCTCGTCGGCCCGTGGAGCCACCGTTACCCGCACCTGGGGGTCCCCGGGCCGGCGATCGGGTTCCTCCAGGAGTGCGTGCGGTGGTGGGACCGTTGGCTGAAGGGGATCGAGAACGGGGTCGAGGACGAGCCGATGCTCCGGGCGTGGATGCAGGACCCGATCGCCCCGGACATCGACGTGCGGATGCGACCCGGTCGGTGGGTCGGTGAGGCGCAGTGGCCGTCTCCGCACACCGAGCACCGTGAGCTCGGGCTCGGCGACGCCGGGCTGTTCGTCCTCGACCAGGCCCCCTCCGACGCGCGCGAGCGACGGATCTCCTCACCGCTGTCACTCGGGCTCTACGCTGGGAAGTGGTGTTCGTTCTCGGCGACCCCGGACCTCCCCGTCGATCAGCGCGAGGAGGACGGTGGATCGATGAACCTCGACACCGCGGTCCTCGACGAGCCGATCGAGATCCTCGGTGCGCCGGTGGTCGAGCTCGAGATCGCGGTCGACCAGCCGGTCGCGATGGTGGCCGTCCGTCTCTCGGAGCGCCTCCCGGAGGGCCGGATCAGCCGGGTCACCTATGGGCTGCTGAACCTCACCCACCACCAGTCCCACGAGCACCCCGTGGAACTCACGCCCGGTGAACGGATCCGCGTGCGGGTGCAGTTCAACGACGTCGCCCACCACTTCGCGGCTGGTCACCAGATCCGGTTGCAGATCTCGACCTCGTACTGGCCGGTGGCCTGGCCCGCGCCCCGGCCGGCCCGGATCACCCTGTACCCCGAGGCGAGCCGACTCGTCCTCCCGGTGCGCCGGCCACGGGTCGAGGACGATCTGGTGCACGTCCTGGAACCGGCCGAAGGCACCCTGCCGCCATCGGCCACGGTCCTCACCGAGCGCGACTACGGCTGGCGGGTGGTGCGGGACCTGACCACCAGCGAGACCGCCCTGGAGGTCCGAAAGGACGAGGGGGAGGTCCGGCTCGACGACATCGGGCTCGTGATGGCCAGTGCCACCGACGAGCGGTACTCGTTCGTCGACGACGACCCGTCCTCCGCGCGGGGGGAGGTCACCGCGGTGCGTCGGTTCTCGCGGGGTACCTGGGAGATCGAGACGCGCACGCACACCGTGTTGACCTGCACCCCCGACGAGTTCCGGATCCGGGCGACCCTGGACGCCTTCGAGGGGGAGTCGCGCGTCGCGGCCGAGAGCTGGGACCGGCGCGTACCGCGCCGCCTGCTGTGAGGCCGCCGGTAGGGGGTCGGGCTCAGGCTCCGGGGACGTCGCGGTACGCCTCGGCCAGGGAGAGGTAGCTGGCGACGTTCGGTCGCGGCAGCGGCGGGAGCTCCTTGTCCACCAGCCGGGCCGGGACCCCGACGGCGAGGGTGTGGTCGGGGACGTGCATGCCTTCGGGGATCAGCGCGTTCGCCGCCACGATCGCGCCGGCACCGATGTGTGCCCCGTTGAGGATCGTCGCCCCCATCCCGATCAGTGCGTCGTCGTCGATCACGCAACCGTGCAGGATCACCCGGTGACCGACCGTGACGCGCTCGCCGAGGCGTGTCTCGCGCCCCTCGTCGGTGTGCACGACGGTGAGGTCCTGCACGTTCGTGTCCCGGCCGATCGTGATCGTGCTGCGCTCGGAGCGCAGCACGCTGCCGAACCACACCGAGACCCCCGGTGCCAGCCGTACGTCCCCGGCGATCGTGACGTCGTCGGCGACGAACAGGGCGTCGGCGACCGAGGGGGTGCGGTCGTTGACGGTGAGGATCCTGGGCACGGTGCGGCTCCTGGTCGTGGTCGCGGCAGCGCAGTCTGCCGCCCCGTGGCCGTCCCGGCCACCACCTGCGACCTCGCGCGGCCTTCGGGTACGTACGCTGACGCCCACACCGACCCGGAGGTGGTGATGCCGACGCCGAGGTACAGCCTGGCCGAGGCGCAGCAGGTCCTCGCCGAGGCGCGGGCCCGGATCGACGACCTCGTCGCGGTGGCCGAGGAGCTCGAGGCCCTCGCTGACGAAGGCGCCGACGCCGGGGTCGAGGCGGCCCGGTTGCGCGCGAACCTCGATGACGTCCTGCGGTGGTTCGACGCCGCCGGGATCCAGATCAAGAGTGTCCGCCCCACGCTCCTCGACTTCCCCGCCCGGGCGATCCGCGACGGCGAGGGCGTCGACGTCCTGCTCTGCTGGCGTGAGGACGAGGACGCCATCGCCTACTACCACCCTCGCGAGGGTGGGTACCGCAGTCGCGAGCCGGTGGCCCTCCTCGACCGGGTGTGAGCGGTCCTCGACCCTTCGGGGTTGCGTGTCACGACGATCCCCGTCAGCCTCGTGGCATGGCCACACTCCTGTTGGTGCACCACACCCCGTCCCCGGCGACCGAGCAGCTCCGTGAGGCGGTCCTCGCCGGGGCGCGGCACGACGCGATCGAGGGCGTCGACGTCGTCGTCCGGCCGGCGCTGACCTGCCCGGAGGTCGACGTCCTCGAGGCGGACGGCTACCTGCTGGGGACGCCGGCGAACATCGGCTACATCTCGGGGGCGTTGAAGCACTTCTTCGACCGTGTCTACTACCCGTGCCTGCACGAGACGCGTGGCCGGCCGTTCGGGGCGTACGTCCACGGCAACGAGGGGACCGACGGCGCGGTCCGGGCGATCGAGTCGATCACCGCCGGGCTTCAGTGGCGGAAGGCCGCCGAGGTCGTGACGGTGATGGGCCAGCCGGGCAGCGAGGACCTCGAGGCCGTCACCGAGCTCGGCGGCACCGTCGCCGCCGGCCTGGTCGCGCCGTTCTGACGCCGTGCGTGACCGGGCGAGCCGGCAGCCGGGCTCCGCGAGCCATCACGTCGGCGGACCGAGCCGCCAGTTCGCCCGCCCCGTGTGGTCCAGGCCGGAGAAGCGGACCGTGACGCGGCTTCCGACCCGCCACGGCCCGGAGGTGGTGTCCAGGCCGTAGTCGTCGACGGCGAGGCGGCCGCGTTCACGGGCCGGCAGGTCCAGCGCCCGTTCGGCGGTGACGAAGCCGGTCACCCCCAGGCGCGGCAGCCGGATCCGGAGACCGGCTGCGGTCACGCCGGTGACGGTGGCCGGTTCGGGGTCGTCGAGGAAGCCGCGGTCCAGGAGCCGGGACCACAACTCGCCGCGTTCCCTGGCCTGCAGGTAGCTCATCCCCCCGGCCCGGGCGTCGAGCCATCCGGCCAGCGCCCGCAGGTCCTCGGCGGCGTGTGGTGGGGGTTCGTCTCCGAGCGCCGCCCGGATCTGACGGTGGACGACGAGGTCGGCGTACCGGCGGATCGGCGAGGTGAAGTGCGTGTAGGCGGCGGAGGCGAGGCCGGTGTGCGCCGTCGGGTCGGGTTCGTACGTCGCCCGGGCCGTCGACGACGCGATCACCGAGACCAGCAGGTCACGGTCGGGGCCGCGTTCCTCGCGTTCGAGACGGTCGATCTCGGCGATGAGCTCGGCCACGACGGTGTCGGCGTCCGCGTCGTCGTCGGCCAGCGCGGGGACGTGCGCCTCGGCGAGGGAGACGGCCGCGCGGAGCCGCTCGAGGCGCTGGGGGTCGAGGCCGACGTGGGCGCGGTAGAGCGCCGGGACGTCGCGTTCGACCAGCCACCCGGCGACCGCCTCGTTCGCGGCGACCATCAGGCGTTCGACCAGCCGGTAGGCCTCGGCGTGGGGGACCGCGTCGACGACCGCGAGCCGGCCGTCGACGAGGGCGGGTTCCACGGCGGCGTCGTCGAAGAGCTCCTCGAAGGTGGCGCGGGCGTCGCGTTCGGCGCCGAGTCGGCGGGAGGCCTCGACGGCGGCGGCGAGGACGTCCTCGGCCTCGCCGGCGGCCGCGCCGGCCTCGTCGGCGATCGCGGTGGCGTCACCGGCGAGCCAGGCCTGCAGCGATCCGTAACTGAGCTTCGCCCGCGAGCGCACCGCGGCGGCCTCGACGGTGACGTCACCGAGGGCTCCCGCGGCGTCGACGGTGAACCGCGCCGAGATCGCCCACCGGTCCTCGTCGGGGAGGAGCGACAACGCACCCTCGGCCAGGGCCGGGTCCAGCATCGGCGCGTTCTCGCCGACCGCGAGGTACGCGGTGGAGGCCACGACGCGGGCGTAGCGGTCGGCCGGTGAGCCCACCCCGATGGCGCGCGCGACATCGGCGATGTGCACGGCGACCTCGACCGGGTCGTCGTGACCGCCGGCCCACCGGGCGGCGACGGCGTCGTCGATGTCCCGGGTGTCGGCGTCGTCGATCGTGACGCACGCCTCGTCACGGCGCTCGACCCACGGGGCGTCGACGCCGGGGACCGGCCCGGTCGGGTCGAGCCCGGCGGCCCCGCCGCGACCACCGCCGGCCAGCAGGCCCACGACACGGGTGTGGGTGGTCTCGGCCTCGCCGACGTCGAGGCCGGCGGCGGCGGGGCCGCCGGGGACC
>SLDB01000340.1 GCA_007125475.1 Nitriliruptoraceae bacterium
CCGGACGACGACGCCCACCTCGCCGCCGTCCGTGAGGTCCTCGCCGACCTCGACGTCGAGGTGCAGGGGATCTTCGTCACCCACCACCACCTCGATCACGCCGAGGCGGCCAAGGACTGGGGCCGGCGGTTCGACGTCGCCGTGCTGGCCTCCTCGGGCGACGTCGCGGCGCCCCGGCCGGGGAGCGGGCGCGCCGTCGTCGTCGCCGACGGTGATCGCCTCCCCGCTCCGGGTGTCGAGGTCGAGGCGGTCATGACCCCCGGGCACACCCGCGATCACGTCGCGCTGCGCCTGGGGACCGGTGCGCTGCTCACCGGTGATCACGTCCTGGGGCGCGGCACCTCGGTGGTGTCGTACCCGGACGGTGACCTCGCGGCCTACCTCGACTCGCTGCGCCGGGTGACCGAGCTCGGTCCCGACGCGCTGTTCCCGGGACACGGCCCGGAGCTCACCGAGGATCCGACCGCCGTCCTCGAGTTCTACGCCGCGCACCGCCGGTACCGGGAGGCGCAGATCCTCACCGCCCTCGCCGAGGGGCCGGCGACCCCACGCGCACTCGTCGAGCGGATCTACGCGGACGTCGACCCGGGGCTGTGGGGGCCGGCCGAGCGCTCGACGCGGGCGGCGTTGACGAAGCTGGCCGACTCCGGGCGGGTGCGGCTCACCGACGACGTCGCGGTCCTCCTCGACGACTGACGCCGCCGGCCGTCGGACCGGTACTCAAGCCGGGGGCGGATGTGGTCGATGCAGGCTGCAGGGCGCGGTTGCCCGGGTCGGCCTCGTACGGTGCGTGGCCGTGGCACCGCCGGGACGAGGTGGAGGCGCGGTGGCCGAGTTCCTCGACAGCTTCGACGTCGAGCGCGACGCCCTGCTGGCCGCGCTCACGGAGGTCGAGCACGTCTGGGAGCGGTTCCAGGAGCGGCGTGCACTCGCCGTCGACGACGTCGACGCCACCGACTCGCTCATCGAGCACGAGCTCGCCCTGGCCCGACGTGACCTCGAGGCGACCCAGTTCAACGTCGGCATCTTCGGGTTGATCAAGCGGGGCAAGTCGACCCTCCTCAACGGCCTGATCGGCCGGGAGGTCTCGGCGATGCACGTCACCCCGGAGACGGCCGTCCCCGTCTACGTCTCCTACGGTCAGGAGCCCGAGGCGACGGTGCACTTCGCCGACGGTGGGGCGCAGCACGTCGACGTCGACGAGGTCGCGGCGTTCACCTCGCAGAAGGCGAACGCGAACAACCACCGCGGGGTGACCTACGTCGATCAGCGCGTCCCGGTCGGGTTCCTGCGGAACGGCACCCGGCTCATCGACACCCCGGTCTTCGACGACGCGGAGGCCGACGAGGTCTACACCGAGCGGACCCTGCAGGAGCTCGACGTCGTCGACGCCGGTGTGGTGCTGTTCCTCTCGCCACCGACCGTGGGCGCGACCGAGCTGTCGTTCCTCGAGGAGGTCGTGGCGCGGGACCTGAAGAAGACGTTCCTGGTGTGCAACATGTACCCGCAGCACTTCCACGACCCGCAGGTCCGTGCCCAGGTCCTCGACTACGTGGGGGGCCGGATCGTCGACGCCTCCCGCAACGCCGGCCGGGGCGGCGAGGTCCGTGTCTACCCGGTGTGCGCGCTGGAGGCGTGGGAGGCCCGGCGCGACGGCGACATCGCGGCGTGGAAGCGTTCGGGCGCCGATCGGCTCCTGCGCGACCTGGAGGGCTACCTCTCCGACAGCGCCGGTCGTCAGACCCTGCAGGACGCGGCCGACCGGATCGTGCGGATCACCGAGATGGCCCGGTCCGAGGTGAAGGTCCGCCAGCAGCTGCTGGAGGATCCGCAGCGACTCGAGGAGCTGCGTGCACGCCTCGACACGAACATCGCCGGGCTCGAGCACCGCTTCGACGACGCGGTCGCCCAGGCGATGAGCGAGGTGACACCGCTGCAGCGACGCATCCGCTCCCTGGTCCGGCAGCCGTTCACCGCCGGCAGGCAAGAGATCGACCACCTCGAGACGTTGGAGGAGGTCGAGCAGTTCGCGTCCCGGTTCCGTCGCCAGGTCGAGGTCGCCGCCGAGCTCGCGTCGCGGCACTTCAGCGAGGGGTTCGCCCATGTGATCCGGAGGCTGCAGACCCAACTGCAGGAGCGCTTCCACGCGGTGATGACCGACCTCGCTCCGAACCTCCCACAGGTGCACCTGTCGGCGAACACCCTGTTGGTGACTCCGGACCAACTGCAGGCCCTGATGGCCGCCCAGCGCCGTGCCCGCCAGGCCTCCCGGACCGGCGCGCTCGTCGGTGGGCTGTCCGGCGGCGGCGTGGCGTTCGCCGCCGGCGCCGCCCTCCTCGGACCGATCGGGCTCGTCGCCGGGGCGCTGGTGGGGTGGAAGCTCGCCGATGTCGTCGGGGTGCAGCGCAGCCTCGACACCGCCCGCCGCACCCTGCACCACCGGCTCGACGAGGTGGCCGCGTCACTCATCCGCGACGTCGACGACCAGGTCGCGGCGGCGGTCGAGACCGTGCGTCATGCGGTGCAGCGTCGGCGGCGTGCGTTCGCCCAGGACCTCTACCAGCAGTTCGAGGTCGTCCAGGGCCTCGAGCAGCGACCCGAGTGGGTCGACGCCTACCGACGTGACGCGGTGCGGTTCATCGAGGCGTTCGAGGCCTGTGAGCACCGTGCGCGTGGGGCGATGCCGAGCGTGCACGCCTGACGTGGCATCGGTGTCCGGTCCACCGGCTCCGGTGCACACCGCCCGGTCACAGGGTCGACCGAGCCTCCGACTCGTGGAGGCTCACCGACGGGTGAGGATCACGTGCGGCGGGTGCGGCGGACGCCGGCGCGCTTGAGGACGGCGGCGGGCACCCCCGCTTCACGCCACGCGGTGTAGGTGATCCCCTTGCGCTCGGAGTACTCGGCGGCGGCGGAGACGAACGCGTTCTCCAGTGCCTCCAGATCGGGTTCCTCGGCGAGCTCGACGAGGCGCTCTTCGAGATCGAGGCGCTTCTGGATCAACTCCACGCGCTTGGCGGGGTCGGGCTCGTCGTCGATCTGCTTCTGCACCTCCGGCAGACGGGATTCGATGGTCTCCCGGTCGAGGCGGCGGCCGGGGCGACGCCGCTGCTCGAGCGCGGCGAGGTACTCGCGTACGGCGCGGCCCTGGGCGCGTCCTTTCGCGAGTGCTTCCTTGTGTTCGTCGCTCATCTTGCGTGCCATCGAGGTGGTCCTTTTCGTCGCCTTCGACCGCGTCGATTACGCGAACGTTTCAGCATACCAACCTCGAATCGTCCCGGCCTTTCCCCTGCTTCCCGGTGCGCGTGACGCGGTCGAACGAGGACGTCGTCGCCGCATCCATTCAGCCCAGGCCGACCGGTTCATCGGGGGGTCCACCGGTGCCCCCGGAGTGCAGGGACCCGGGTCCACAGCGGTGGCAGTGACCCGGGTCGTCGCCACCGCACCGCCCGGCGGCACGGATCGGCCGCTCCGCCGTCCACAGCCGGGCCCGCCTCACGCTCGGTGGCGTGCGCGAACCGCGCATCACGCCAAGAGGTGCCTGGACCGCCGACCACGGGGTGGTCGGCCGGTGCCACCGTCGCGGTGGTGACCGCGACACCGGCCGGGTTCGAGTGCCCGGTGCCCACGGGTAAGGTGCGCGCGACGAGCCGGCCGACCACCGGCAGAGCGTGGCGCGCCGTGCGCCGAGGAGGATGTCAACGTGCCTGTCGAGCTCCCTCAGGCGAAGTCCGTCGACGTGAACCCGACCCAGGCCCAGCTACGTGAATGGGTGCTGGAGCGGATGCCGAACGTCGTGGAGACGGAGTTCGGCAACATCAACTACCGGGCACGGATCAAGTCCCGCCTCGGCAAGTCGACGTTCTTCGTGTCCGACGAGCCCAACGCCAAGCCGACGATCTCCCGCGCAGAAGCGGATGAATGGGCTGCGAAGCAGGACGCCTACATCGCCGATCAGGAGATGGTCCTCGTCGAGGGCTACATCGGGCCGGACCCGCGCTTCCGAACCGGAGCGCGGCTGTTCATGGAGAAGGCGAACAGCAACATCCCGGCGATGCAGCAGCAGCTGTACTTCGATCGGGATGAGGACTACGTCCCGGAATTCACGGTGATCTACACCCCGAACATGCCGGCGCCGGGGAAGCCCGACGACTGCCTCATCACGGTCGACCTCGACACCTGGACCACCCGGGTCTTCGGCTCCGACTACTTCGGGGAGTCGAAGATGGGCGGGCTGCGGATGTGGAACAAGCTCGTCCACGAGCGTGGTGGGCTCGCGATGCACTCGGGGGCGAAGACGTTCCCCGCCGATCAGACCCCCGACGGCCGCGAGAAGCTCGCCCTGATCATCGGGTTGTCGGGGACCGGCAAGACCACCACGACGTTCCGCAACGTCAAGGGCTCGCTGCCGGTGCAGGACGACTTCATCGCCCTCATGCCCGACGGCACGGTGTACACCACCGAGGACGGGTGCTTCGCGAAGACCTTCGGGCTCGACCCCGACGACGAGCCGACGATCTACGCCGGCGCGACCAGCCCCGAGGCCTGGCTCGAGAGCGTCAGCGTCTCCGACGACGGCAAGGTCGACTTCTTCGACACCAATTACACCGCGAACGGCCGGTGCACGTTCGGTCTCGCCGGGATCCGGCACCGGGACCCGATCGATCTGCCGAAGGCCGAGTACCTGTTCATCCTCAACCGCAACGAGAACATCATCCCCGCGGTGGCGAAGCTCCGTCCCGAGCAGGCCGCCTACTACTTCATGCTCGGCGAGACCAAGGGGACCTCCGCCGGCGGTGCGGCCGAGGCCGGCAAGAACCTGAGGGTGCCGGGGACGAATCCGTTCTGGTTCGAGAACGACGCCAGCCAGGCCAACCGCCTGTTGGAGATCCTCGAGGAGACCGACCTCGACGTCTACCTCCTCAACACCGGTCGTGTCGGGGGTCCCGACGACGACGACCGGTCGATGAACGTGGAGATCCCCGACTCGGCCGCGGTGCAGCACGGCATCGTCGACGGGACGATCGAGTGGGTCGTCGACCCGGACTTCGGCTACGAGGTGGCCGCCTCGGTCCCCGGGATCGACGACGTCGGCCTGCTGCAGCCCCGGGCGCTCTACGAGCGCCAGAACCGGCTCGAGGAGTACGAGGAGCTCGTCGCACGGCTGAAGGCCGAGCGCGAGGCCTACCTGCAGACCTACGACGGCCTCGACCCCCGCGTCGCCGCCGGCTCGGCGGTCTGAACCCGCCGCGAAGCCGCGGGGTTCAGCACGCGCGACGCACGCTCACCGCCGCCGCGTGGCCGACGAGCTCGCGCAGGTAGCGGTACGTCTGCTGGGAGAGGCCGCCGTCGGCCGGTGCCCCGACGACGTCGACCCGGTCGCCGAGGCACTGCCGGAACAGGGTGCGGGCACGGTTGGCGTGGAACCGCGAGGTCACCACGGCCATGCGGGTGAAGCCCTCGACCTCGGCGACGTCGCGTGTGGTCGCCGCCTCCCCGGCGGTCGTCGACGGCTCGGGCCAGTGGCAGAGCACGTCGACC
>SLDB01000189.1 GCA_007125475.1 Nitriliruptoraceae bacterium
CACCGGCACCGACCACGAGGAGGCGACATGCGCTACCTGGGGTTCACGCTCGGGTTCTTCGCGATCCACCTGGGCGCGTACGTCATCGCCGGGGTGCTCAACCAGCAGCTGGTGTCCAGACACCTCTACGGCGGGGAGAACGCGCTGTTCGCGCCGTTCTTCCGCGACATGGAGGACCCCACCGAGGCACGACGCACAGCCCGGCTGATGATCCCGGCGCAGCTCATCCGCGCGGTCCTGATGTCGGTCGTGCTCTACCCGCTCCTCGACCCGATCGGTGACCTGTCGTTCGGGGTGCGCTACGCCGTCCTCGCCGGATTGATGTTCGTCTACACCGACCTGGCCTCGGCGACCCCGTTCTCCAACAACATCGAAGGGATCGTCTACCTCCAGCCGAGGCTCACCGCCTGGGACGTGTTCTGGCGGATCCAGTCCGAAGCGGTCGTGTACAGCCTGCTGTTCGGCGGGTTCGCCGCGTGGCTGTTGTTCTGACGCTTCGGGGGCGCCACAGCGGCCGGCGGGCGACCGGAACGATCCGTTCGAATCGAACACGCGGGACCTTGGACTCTTGGATCCGGACCCGCACATGGCTTCGCTTGGCAGGACCCACCGTTCCGTCGACGTGGAGCCGCTGCGATGGCGACCGTCCAGCCCCCCACCACGATCCCGAGCCCCGACAACCGGGTCGACCCGGACGTCGATGGCCGCCTCACCGCCGTGCTCCACCGGATCGCAGCCCGGCGCGACATCCACCACGCGATGTTCGCCGTCGTGACGGGTGACGGCACCCGACGGTGGAGCGGTGCCGCCGGTCCGGTCGATACGGACGGCACGCCGATGCAACCCGACACGCCGTTCTTCATCGCCAGCGTCACCAAGCGATTCATCGCCACCCTGGTGCTGCAGTCCTCCGAACGCGGCGAGCTCGGCCTCGACGACCCGATCGTCGACCACCTGCCGCCGGACGTCACCGCCGGATTGCACGTGCTCAAGGGCGTCGACCACACCCCGGCGATCACCATCCGGCACCTGCTCAGCCACACCTCCGGCCTCCCCGACTACTTCGACAAGCCCACGTCGAAGAAGTCGAAGAAGCCGAGCCTGTTCCGGCAGCTGGCAGACGGAGACGACCTCGCCTGGTCCTTCGACGACATGGTCCGCATGGCCCGTGAGGAGCACACCCCCCACTTCCCCCCGCAGGACCTCACCGCCCGGCGCCAACGCGCCCGCTACTCCGACACCGGTTTCCAGCTCCTCATCGCGATCGCCGAGCGGGCCGCCGGCCAGCCCTTCGCGTCCCTGCTCACCGAACGGATCCTCACCCCGCTGGGGTTGGACCACACCTGGCTGCACGGCCGCTCCCAGCCGGCCGCGCCCACTGCCACCCCGGCACCGATCTGCCGCCGCGACCGGCCACTGGCGCTGCCCAGGCTGATCGAGTCGTCCAACGACCTGTTCTCCACCACCGGTGACCTGCTGGCCTTCCATCGGGCGCTGATCGCCGGTGAGGTGTTCGAACAACCCACCACCACCGCGCTGCTCACCGAACGGTCCAACCTGCTGCGCAACATGATCCCGAACCGGTACGGGCTGGGCACCTGGACCTTCCGCGTCAACCGGCTCATCGGCCCGGGCCGGCGGCCGGCCACCCTCGTCGGCCATGCGGGTGTCACCGGCACCTGGCTGTTCCACTGCCCCGAACTCGACGTCCACCTCGCCGGCACCATCGACCAGAGCACCTTTTCCGCCCGTAGCGCCCCGTTCCGGATCATGGCCAGGATCCTGCGCGCCTGGAACGACTGAGACGTACCTCCACCGACCCGTCCTCCCCAGCGGGTACCCGGCCCGCCGCGCCATCACCGCCGGCGCCGGGCTCCGCCACACAGCTGCCACCGCCGGGTGCGCACCGGAACCGAGCCATGACCGTCGACCTCGATCCTCGAACTCGCGACCCGCTGGATGCACCGGGGGTCCGACGCCGCCGCCGCGGCCGTCGGTTCGTGGCCTACGCCCTCGGCGGGGTGGCCGTCCTCGGCGGCACCGGGTGGCTCGGGCTGCGCATCGAGCCGCAACCACTGCCCGACGCCGGGATCGAGGCCGGACCGGTCGAGACCATCCCCCTCCCTGACGGCCTCCCCGATCCGGTCGACCGCTTCTACCGGACCCTCTACGGCGACCGACTCCCGGTGGTCGAGACCGCCGTGATCAGCGGTCGTGGTCAGCTGCGCGTGAACGGCATCACCTTCCCGGCGCGCTACCGGTTCAGCCACCTCGCCGGCCACGACTACCGGCACTACATCGAGGTGGCCTGGTTCGGCCGCCCCCTCCTCGCGGTGAACGAGTGGTTCCTCGATGGGACCGCACGACTGGAGCTGCCGTTCGGGGTGATGCAGGGCCCGAAAGTCGACCAGGGCGCGAACCTGGCCCTGTGGGCGGAAGCCGGGTGGTTCCCCTCCATCTGGCTGACGGACACGCGTACCCGCTGGGAACCGATCGACGCCACCTCGGCACGCCTGGTCACCCCCTTCGGCGACGAGACCGAGGAGTTCACCGTCACCTTCGATCCCGACACCGGCCTCCTGGAACGCCTGGAGTCGATGCGCTTCAAGGGTGAGGAGCACGACACCAAGACACGGTGGGTGAACCAGGCCCTCGACTGGGACGTCCTCGACGGCGTGCCCACGCCGATGACCACGACGGTGACCTGGGCCGACGAAGGCACCCCGTGGGCCCGACTACGCACCGAAGAGGTGATCCTCAACGCCGACCTGGACCGCTACCTCCGTGCGGACGGGCCGTAGGACGACACCGAGCCACGAGAGGCTGATCATGGCCACGACGACACACCGCCCGTCGACACCAGAGCGCACGGTCCTGCTGCAGCGGACCGCTGCCGGGATCGCGGCGTTCATCGCGGGGATCTACGGGCTGATCTGGGCGGGTGCGCTCACCGTCGTCGATCAGGCCGAGGTCGGTGAGCTCGGGATCCTCGGGGTCGCCGGGGTGGTGTTCCTGGTCCTGGCCGCGCTCCTGTGGCGGTTCGCCAGTCGGGTGCTGTGGATCGGCACGGCCGTGCTCCAGGCCGTGATGATCTGGATGTACGTCGTCATCAGCGCCGAACGCGACCCGCCGTTCGAGGTCTGGGGCATCTCGATCCGTGTGGCACAGGTCGCCCTCATCGGCGTGCTGGTCACGCTCCTCGTGCAGGGCACGCGCCGGGGACGGCGAGGCTGATGGGCGCGACAGGCGGTCCCACCACCGGGGACACCGGAACCACCGGCGACAGCGGAACCACCGCGTACACCGCGCCACCGCACGGCGTCGCGGGCACCGGGCGGCCGGCGCCCATCGCCTACACCCTGGCACTGGCGGCGGTGATGGTCACCGCCGCGGTGTACGGCCTGTTCGTCGACGGGGCGTACTCAGCACCGGAGGGCGTGCGGCCGACGCTGCCGGAGACGCTTCGGGGCCAGGACGTCGTGAACCTGCTCGCTGCCGCCGCGCTGATCTGGGGTGGGGTCCGTGCCCACGCGGGTCGGCTCCTCGGCCACGTCGTCTGGCTCGCGGTGTGCCTCTACATCTCCTACACCTACTTGATGTACGTCGTCGCGCCGTACAACGACGCACTACTCCTCTACATCGCCGGGATCGGGTTGGGTGGGTACGGCTTCGTGCACGGCCTGGTGCGGCTCGACGCCCGGGCGGTGGAGGAGGCGTTCCGACGACTGCCACGACGAGGGCTGGCGTGGTTCCTGATCGGCCTCGCCGCCCTGTTCGCCACGATGTGGCTGGTGAGCATCGTCTCGGTCTGGCCCGGCGGGATCCCCGACGACCTGTTCACCTACGACATCCCGAGCATCGTGCACGTCCTCGATCTCGGGATCGTGCTCCCGTTGCTCGCGGTCACCGGGGTGATGCTGCTCCGCGGCCACCCGGTCGCTCCGGTGCTTGCCGCGATCGTCCTCGTCAAGACCTTGACCATCGGCCTCGCCCTCCTGTCGATGAACGCGTTCATCGCCGCGTCCTCGGGGCTGGCCGACCCCAGCGAGCCGGTGATCTGGATGCTGGTGATCGTGGTGAGCCTGGCATGGCTGGGGTTCGTCGTGCGTCGCATGCGCGAACCGGACCGAGCGTGGCTGCGGGCGTCGATGTGGTCGTGAACCCCGCCGCGACACCGGGTGTGGACAGGCCCCGACCGGTGGAGGGGCCCCACGACCCCGCACGACCGCCCGGGGCGGCCGTGGACCTGTACCGGCTCCCCCTCGGGGCGGGCGGACGCTTCGTCCGCTTCAACGGACGCGTCTACGAGCACGTCGTCGCCCGCCGGGAGGGACGGCGGCCACTCGACGGGTGGCGGTGCCGGGTCCGCGTCGGCCACACGACTAGTCCTCGCGGAGGAAGCGCCGGCTGAGACGTTGGCTGCTGGTGGCGCCCCGGCGGGCAGCAACGGGCCCGAGGACGATGGTCAGCGCGAGGATCGTCAAGCCCGCCACGGGCCTCCACAGGGTGACGGCCACCGCCATGAGGAGCACCAGGCTCCCCGAGACCCACTGCCCGATCATCCAGTAGTACAGCGGTTCGGTGACCGTCTCGACGAGCGCAGCGACCCGACGGGCCCGCCACACGAGCAGGAGGAAGAGCAGGGACAGCAGCAGGAACGTCGCGATGAAGGCCAGCACCGCGATCGGATCGGTCGGCGCGTTGCCGACCAGGCTGGTGGGGAACGGCACCAGGGCCACGGCGCCGAGGAGGGCCAGCATCACCCCGACCATGCCGGGTTCCACACACTGGAACTGCGCCATCAGCTTGTGGTGCTGCCACCACAGGTTCGCCACGAGGGCGAACGCCAGGACGAAGGCCACGAGTTGAGGGAGTTGCTCCAGCAGCGCCGCCGCGAGTCGGTCTCCTGACGACGCGGGTACGTCCAGTGTGAGCACGAGCAGGGTCATGGCGATCGCGAACACCGCATCGCTGAGATTGGCGACCCGGGCGAACTCGGGCGTGTCACGGTCGTAGCGCAGCATCGAACGTCCCTCGCGCCACAGGAACCGTCGGGCCCTGCGGCAGGGGCAGCCTACGTCGCCGTCACCGTGTCCAGGGTCCGGCCACCGCCGGCGCGCTTCTGTGCGTACATGCCGGCGTCGGCGCGTCGTAGGAGCTCGCGGGGCTCGCTATGCCCCTCACACACCGCGACGCCGATGCTGACCTCGCTGCAGGTGGTGGTCACCCCGTCGAGCAATACCGGCGCGCGCACGGCACCCCGGATCCGGGCGACCACCTCGTCGAGCACCCCGGGGTCCGTCAGGTCGGGGCACACGACCACGAACTCGTCACCGCCGATCCGGGCGACCGTGTCCCCGCCCCGGACGACGGCGGCGATCCGCTCCCCCAGCACGACCAGGATCCGGTCGCCGACGTCATGACCGTGGACGTCGTTGATGTGCTTGAACCCGTCGAGGTCCAGGAACATCACGCCGACCTGCCGCCCCGTCCGCC
>SLDB01000325.1 GCA_007125475.1 Nitriliruptoraceae bacterium
CGATCGAGGCCGACGAAGCCGACGTCGCCCACCGCACCGCCTGGAGCGTCGTCGCGGCAGGCCGCGCCTCGATCGTCACCGACGAGGCGGTGATCGAGGCGCTGATGGCCGAGCCGTTCGAACCGTGGGCGCTCCCCGACGACCGGGCGTTCTGGGTCCGGGTCGACGTCCACCGGATCACCGGGCGTCGGATCGTGCGCTGACCGCGACCTGCGCGACCGCTGAGGTTGCGTCGCCACGTCCGCTCCTCCAACGTGTGGGCCCGAAGCACCCTCCCGACCCGACCCACGAGGACGCATGGTGTTCAACCTCATCCAGGCGTTGCAGGAGACGCGCGCCCTCTCGGAGGACCACCCCGACGACCCGGCGTGGCAACAGCTTCGTTCCCGGATCGACGAGGTGATCGGGGAGCTCACCGAGGACGCCGACGATCCCACCACCGAGGTGCCCGGCGCCGACCGCCTGGTGCGTCCCGAGATCGACGAGACGCACACCGAGCTCGCCGCCGCCGCGCTGATGGCCGTCCACGACCGCCCCGAGGAGGAGCAGCTCGAGCTTGCCCGGGCCGCCGTCGAGGACCTCGCCGACGAGATCGTGAACTGAACCGTCGTCAGCCAACGTCGCAGGTGAGCCGCCGTGCCAGTGCCGCGAACGCCGCACCCCGGTGGCTGATCGCGTCCTTCTCGGCGCCGCTGAGCTCGGCGTTGGTCCTGCCGTCGGCGGCGTCGGCGACGAAGTGCGGGTCGTAGCCGAAGCCGTGCGCCCCCCGCGGGGTGTCGATGATCCGCCCCGGCATCCGGCCGACCTCGACGTGCTCGGCACCGTCGGCGGTGACCAGCGCGGCGGCGCACACGAACCTCGCCGTGCGCTCGGCGGGCGGCACGTCGGCCAGGGAGGCCACCAGCTTCGCGTTGTTCGCCGCGTCGTCGCCGTGCACCCCGGCGTACCGGGCGCTGTGCACCCCGGGGGCGCCGTCGAGGGCGTCGACCTCGAGCCCGGAGTCGTCGGCGACCGCGTCGAGCCCCGTCGCCGCCGCGCACGCCCGGGCCTTGATCAGCGCGTTCGCCGCGAACGTCTCGCCGTCCTCGGGCGGCGCCTCGACCCCGTGTTCCCGCATCGACTCCAGGGTCACCTCGACCCCGGCGGCGGCCAGCACGGCGCGGATCTCGTCGAGCTTGTGCGGGTTCCCGGTCGCGACGACGATCCGGCGCGGCCGTGCGTTGTCGTCCGAACCAGGGGTGGGCCGGGGTGCGGGGTTCACCGCTCCACCGCCGCCCGTTGCACGGCGAACATCTCCCGGCACCCGGCCAGCGCCAGGTCCACCAGCTCGTCGAGCATGCCGCGCGAGAACGGCACCCCCTCGGCGGTGCCCTGCACCTCGACGATCCCCCCGTCGGCGGTGGCGACGACGTTCATGTCCACCTCGGCCCGAACGTCCTCCTCGTAGGGGAGGTCGAGGCGGGCCTCGCCGTCGATCACACCCACCGAGACGGCGGCGACCTGGCCGGTGAGCGCGTCCTCGTTGCCGACGGCGCGGAGGGCCCGGGCGAGGGCGACCCAGCCCCCGGTGATCGCCGCGGTGCGGGTACCGCCGTCAGCGTCGAGGACGTCGCAGTCGACGGTGAGGGTGAGCTCGCCGAGCGCGTCGAGGTCGACGACGGCCCGCAGCGAGCGGCCGACGAGGCGTTCGATCTCCTTGCTGCGGCCACCCGGGCCGTTGCGTTCGCGACGGGCGCGGGTGTCGGTGGCTCCCGGGAGCATCGCGTACTCGGCGGTGACCCAGCCGCGTCCGGCCCGCCACGGCGGCGCACCCTCCTCGGCGTTCGCGGCACACAGCACCCGGGTCGAGCCGAACGCGACCAGCGCCGACCCGACCGGGTTGCGCTGCGCGTCCACGTCGATCGTCACCTCACGCAACTGATCGGTGTCGCGTCCGTCGGCTCGGGGCACGGTGGGCTCCTCGGGTGTGCAGGCGGTCAGCGGCGGGGTGACCGGTGGCGGTGATCGCGGTGGTGGCGGCCGGTGGTGGCGGCCGGTGGTGGCGGCCGGTGGTGGCGGCCGCGCTCAGTCGAGGATGTAGGTCGTGAGGTCCTCGGCGAGCTCGACCGGCCCGTCGAACACGGCACGGGCCTCACGCAGGATCGTGGGGCGGTCGGCGGCCCCGGTGATGTGGGTGAGCACCAGCCGTCCCACCCCGGCCTCGGCCGCGATCTCCGCCGCCGACGTCGCGGTGAGGTGGATCCCCGCCCGGTAGTCGGCGATGTCGCCGGTCCAGCTCGCCTCGCACAGGAACAGATCGGCCCCACGGGCGATCTCGACCAGGTCGTCCCCCCCGGCCGAGTCCCCCGAGTACACGATGGTGCGGTCGCCGTGGGTGATCCGGGTCGAGACCGCTGGCACCGGGTGCACCGAGTCGGCGAACCGCAGCGCCAACGCCCCGATCGTGACCTCGTCTCCGCCGGCGACGTCACGCACGTCGAACACGTCGGAGAACTCGTGCTCCGAGTCGGCGTCCAGCCACCGTGTCAGCGCGTCGCCGACCTCGGCAGCGCCGTGGATCGTCAGTGGAGCGGCCCGCTGACGGCCGTACTTCAACGCGTAGAACGCCCCGACCAGGTCGGCGCAGTGGTCGACGTGCCGGTGGCTGACGACGACGGCGTCCAACGCCGTGAACGGCAGGTACCGCTGCAGGTTCGCGGTCGAGCCGTTCCCGGCGTCCAGCAGCACCGCGGTGTCCCCGGCGCGCACCAGGTACCCCGAGCACGCCCGCGCCACCCCCGGGTGCGAGCCGGCCGATCCCAGCACCGTCAACGACAACGACATCCGGTGACCTCCTTCACCCTGACGGGTGTCTCACGCCCACAGCGTCCCCGAGATGGCCGAGGCGATCTCCTTGACGTCGCCGGGGGCGTACGCCCCGGTGGAGAGGTACTTCCACCCGCCGTCGGGGGAGAGCGCGACGATCTTGGCCCCCTCGGGGAGCCTGCCACAGACC
This sequence comes from Nitriliruptoraceae bacterium, assembly GCA_007125475.1. Classification (GTDB taxonomy): domain Bacteria; phylum Actinomycetota; class Nitriliruptoria; order Nitriliruptorales; family Nitriliruptoraceae; genus SLDB01. The sequence goes on from SLDB01000325.1 coordinate 2,996, forward strand.
CGGGCGGCGACGGCGAGCGAGGCACCCGTCGAGACCCCGGCGAAGATCCCCTCCTCGGAGGCGAGCCGCCGGGTCCACTCCAGCGCCCGCAGCGAGTCCACCTTGATCCGGCTGTCGAGGACGTCCTGGTCGAGGACCTCGGGGACGTAACCCTCGTCGAGGTTGCGCAGCCCGTACACCAGGTCGCCGTACTCGGGTTCGGCGGCGTAGATCTTCACGTCCGGGTTCCATGCCTTCAACCGCCGGCCCACCCCGGTGACGGTCCCACCGGTGCCCAGCCCCGCGACGAACGCGGTGACGTCGGGGAGGTCGGCGATGATCTCCGGACCGGTGGTCTCGTAGTGCGCCAGCGAGTTCGCGGCGTTGCCGTACTGGAACGGCATGTACACCGACGGGTCGTCGGCGGCGAGCTGCTGGGCCATCCGCACCGCCCCGTTCGACCCCTCGGTCGCCGGCGAGTGCACGATCTCGACCCCGAACATCGTCAGCAGCTGCTTGCGCTCCTCGGAGGTGTTCTCCGGCATCACGCAGGTCAGTGGGTACCCCTTGACCTGGCAGATCGCCGCGAGCCCGATCCCGGTGTTGCCGGAGGTCGGTTCGAGGACCCGCTGGCCCGGGGAGAGCAGCCCGTACCGCTCGGCCTCCTCGATGAGGTACTTCGCGACCCGGTCCTTCACCGACCCGGTGGGGTTCTGCCCCTCGAGCTTGAGGTAGAGGTGGTAGCCGTCCGGGGAGAGGCGGGGGAGCCCGACCAGCGGGGTGTTGCCGATGGCCTGGGCGATGTCGCCGAAGATCACCGTCCGACCCGCTGCGGCGACGACGCGCCACCGGCGACCGCCGGCATGATCGCGATCTCCGAGCCGTCCTCGACCGGCGTGTCGAGCCCGGAGACGTAGCGGATGTCCTCGTCGTCGACGTAGACGTTGATGAACCCGCGGAGGCCGTCGTCGTCGAAGAGGTTGTCGGCCAGACCGGGGTGCGCGGTGGTGAGGCTGTCGAAGACCTCACGCACGCTGGTGCCGTCGGCGGTGATCTTGGCCTCACCACCGGTGTGCTTGCGCAGGACGCTCGGGATACGAACGACGGGCATGGTGGTCGTCCTCGGGTTCGTCGGGGCATCGGCCGCTGGGGCCGCCGTCTCGTCCGGCTCAGCCTACCGGTGGGTCCCCGCCACGCCGACCGTGGCCGTGCTGACGGGGCGAACCGATCGGCACCCGCCCCCGCGCAACGCCGTCCGCCTGTCCGCCTCCTCTCCGCCTCCTAGTCTGACGCCTCGTGCGCCGACTCTCCCTGGATCGTGCCCGCCGCATCGCGCTCACCGCGACGGGGCTGGCCCGGCCACGCCCGCCGGCGGGGGTGCGCCGCGACGTGCGGCATCTGCGCCGGGTGCTGCGCGACGTCGACGTCGTCCAGGTCGACAGCGTCAACGTCCTCACCCGCGCCCATGCGATGCCGTTCTTCTCGCGGATCGGTGCCCACGACCACGCAGCGCGCGACACCTGGCTGTGGCACTCCCGGGAGGTGTACGAGGGGTGGGTCCACGCCGCCTCCCTGACCTGGACCGAGACCTGGCCGCTCCTGGCCCACCGGCGACGCCTCGCCCCCGGCCGCCGACGTGTCCGGCACCTGCTGGGCACCGACCCGGCGTACGTCGACGCCGTCCACGACGAGGTCGCCGAGCGCGGTCCGATCAGCCTCCCCCAACTCACCGACCCGGGCGAGCGAACCGGTCCGTGGTGGGGTCAACCCAAGGGCAAGATCGCCCTCGACCACCTCGCCCGCCGCGGCGAGCTCGCGGTCGACCACCGCACGGCGACGTTCGTCACCGTCTACGACCTCGCCGAGCGTGTGATCCCGGCGGCCCACTTCCGGACGCCACCTCCCCCGGAGACCGCCGCCCACCGTGCCCTGCTGCTGCGAGCCGCGCGGGCGCAGGGGGTGGCCACCGCCGCCGACCTCGCCGACCACCACCGTCTGCCCCTCCCGGCGGCCAGGTCCGCGCTCGCCGACCTCGTCGCCGACGGGGAGCTCGAGGAGGTCGAGGTCGCCGGCTGGGGGGCCGAGCCGGCGTTCCTGCACCCCCAGGCCACCGCGGCACGGCGACCGTCCGCCCGGGCGCTGTTGGCGCCGTTCGACCCGCTGGTGTGGAACCGCGACCGCATCGAGCGCCTGTTCGGGTTCCGCTACCGCATCGAGATCTACGTCCCGGCAGCCGAGCGCGTCCACGGCTACTACGTCCTGCCGTTCCTCCTCGGTGACCGGCTGGTCGCCCGCGTCGATCTCCGGGCCGACCGGCGTCGCCGGCGACTGGAGGTCCTGGGGGCGTTCACCGAACCCGGCGTGGACCGGCCCACGGTCGCCATCGAGCTCGCCGCCGAGCTCGTCGAGCTCGCCGGGTGGCTGGGGCTCACCGAGGTCGCCGTCAGCGACCGCGGTGACCTCGCCGCGGCG
>SLDB01000058.1 GCA_007125475.1 Nitriliruptoraceae bacterium
CAGCGACTCGAGGACCTCACGGACCGCCTGGTGGAACTCGGTGTCCCCCGGGTTGCGTCGGACCACCGAGTCGTACAACGATTCGAGTTCATCGACGGCCACGTCCTCACTCCTCATCACGGATCCGACGCACCCTAGACCCCGTCGATGCCCCCGCCATACGCCCGGTACCCGGCACCCTCGCGGTCGTGCGCGATGCACGCACGATGCCGGTCTCCGGGGGCCGCCGGCTTGCACCGATACTATTAGTAGAGTACAAAATGTACGAGCCATCTCGAAGAAAACACGGATGGCGCGTCGTACCCGACGTCGCCCGTCACCAGGCCCTCACCAGATGAGACCACCCGAACCAGGAGCTCCACCGCGATGAAGCGCACCCGTATCACGACCATCCTCGCCGCCGCCGCTCTGGTCGTCACCGCGTGCAACGGTGACGACGCCGGCGACGCCGACGCGAACGGCGACGCCACGAACGGCGCCACGCTCCAGGTCGAGGCCGGCGATCTGTACTTCGAGCCCGAGGAGCTCTCCGCGTCCGCCGGCGAGATCGAGGTCGTCCTCGACAACGTCGGCGACGTCGAGCACGACTTCGTGATCGAGGAAGAAGACGACACGGTGGTCGTGCACGCCGACCCCGGAGAGACCGCGACCGGCACGATCACGCTCGACGCCGGCACGTACACCTTCTACTGCAGCATCCCGGGTCACCGCGCCACGATGGAAGGGGTCCTGGAGGTCAGCTGACCTCTCCGCGACCGACCGTCCCCGGCGCCGCTGGAGGTGCGAGGTGTCAGCCGATGAGGCGGCGGTTCACGGTGCCCTTGCGAGCCCGGTGCGCCGCCGCCTCATCGGCCTGCTCGGTGATGCCGGTGCCGCGAGCGTCTCCACGCTCAGCGACGCCCTGGACCGGCACCCGAACACCGTACGCAGCCACCTCGCGGTGCTCACCCGTATCGGTCTCGTCGAGCTCGACGCGGGTGCCGACGACGGCCACGCTCGAGGCCGCGGTCGTCCTGCCCGCCGCTACCGACTCGCCGCCGGGGCACCGATCACCGGCGGCGAGGACCTGGGAGGCGTCCTGGCGCTCCTCACCGACCTGGGGCTCGACCCGCGCGTCGACGACGCCGACGACGACACGCTGCGGCTGACGATCCGTCGCCGGTCGTGACCCCGCCACCGGCCCCGTGAGCGAGATGGCGATGCAGGAGCGCGACCCAGCGGCCGGCGACACCGGCCACCGACGACCACGCCCCGGATCACCCTTCGCCGCCGCCGCACCGAGCATCACCCTCGCCGTGGCGTACGCGGTCGGCGTCGGTGTCTGGCTCGCCGCCGGAGACGTCCTCCCCGGCGGCCGCTGGCTCGCCGTCCACATCTTCACCCTCGGGGTGCTGACGAACCTGGTGCTCACCTTCAGCGAGCACTTCGGTCGCACGGTGACCCGCACCAGCGGCGAGCGGCGTGCGTGGTGGCCGCTGATCACCAACGCCGGCGTCCTGGCGGTCCTCGTCGGCCTCCCGACCGGACAACGGTGGCTGCTCGGGGCCGGGGCGACGACGGTCACGGTGTCGGTGTTCGCCGCCTACCGCCGGCTGCGCCGGATGCGCCGTACCTCCCTGGGGGCACGGTTCGGCTGGATCGTCCGGATCTACGAACGTGCGCACGGCGCGTTCATCCACGGCGCCGTCCTCGGCGCGGTGCTGGGGATCGGGGTCGTCCCCGGCACCTGGTACAGCGGCGTCCGTGCCGCGCACCTGCACGCCAACGTGCTGGGCTGGGGGGGGTTGACCCTCCTGGCAACGCTGGTGTTCTTCGGCCCGACGATGGCACGGACGAGGATCGAGCCGGGGGCCGACGGGCGCGCCGCCCGGGCACTTCGCCACGGCGCCACCGGGCTCACGATCGCCGTGCTCGCGTTGGTGCTCACCGGCTGGGACGGGGTCGTCGGCACGGTCGCGCACGGTGTGGCCGCCGTCGGGCTACTGGCCTACACCGTCGCGGCCGTCACCGTCTGCCTCCCGGTCGGCCGCGCGGTGTACACCGCCAAGCGCACCGCGCCCCGTCCACTGGTGCTGATGGTGTGCGTGTGGCTCCCCCTCGTCGCCGGCCTCGACACCCTGGTCGTCGCCACCACCAACTGGCGGTGGCTGGACGCGCTGGGGGTCGTCGCCCTCGCGGGCGTCCTCGCCCAGGCGATCCTGGCGACCCTCGTCTACCTCGCGCCGATGCTGCGGGGAGGAACGACCACGGCGCGGGAGGTCATCCGACGGCGGCTCGAGGTGGGGCTCACCACCCGAGCGGTGCTGGTCAACCTCGGGGTCGCGATGACCGCGGCCGGCGCGGCGCCGGTCGCCGCCGACCTGCCGCTCACCGCGGTCGGCTGGAGCGCGGTGGCCACGGCTGTCCTCGTCACCTTGCTCACGGCGCTCTGGCCGGTACGGGCCCCCGACCCGCCATCCGTGGCTCACCGCCCCGGACACCGGGTGGTCGGCCGGGGCCCCACCGGTCGCGCCGCTGAGTAGGGTGCCGCCCACGTCGCGATCAGGGGGTGGTGGTGCCGGACTCACGGGTGGAGCGACTGCTCGACGCGGTACTCGCCATCACCGCAGACGTCGACCTCGAAGGGGTGCTGCGCCACGTCGTCGAGGCGGCGTGCGCCCTGGTCGGGGCCCGCTACGGCGCACTGGGCGTGGTCGGGGACGACGGTGAGCTCTCCGCGTTCGTCCACACCGGCCTGGACACCGGAACCGTCGAGAAGATCGGTGCGCTGCCCCGCGGCGAAGGCGTCCTCGGTGCCCTGCTGGAAGACCCGGAGACGCTCCGCCTCGAACGCCTCGCCGACCATCCGCGATCGGTCGGCTTCCCGCCCCACCACCCGCCGATGCACGGCTTCCTCGGCACACCGATCCGGGTCCGCAACGAGGTATACGGCAACCTCTACCTCACCGAGAAGATCGATGGCGGCACGTTCACGCAGGACGACGAGGACCTCGTCGAAGGCCTGGCGGCGGTGGCCGGCGCCGCGATCGCCAACGCCCGGCTGGTGGAGGGCCTACAGCGCCGTGACGCGTGGCGCGACGCGGTCCTCGAGCTCGCCGTGGAGTTCGTCGCCGGTGCCCCGATCGGCGTCGCCCGCCGGCGGGTCGCCGAGGTCGGTCGCCGCCTCCTGGACGGGGACGGCGCCGCGATCGTGATCGTCGACGAGGACGACCGGTCCATGGTGGTCGCCAGCGTCGGCGAGGGCCCCGAGCCCGGCGCGGTACCCCCCGAAGCGCCGGTGCACCACACCCTCGCCCGGCAGGAGGCCATCCACGCCACCGGCGCCCCGCTGTTCGACGGACGCGCGGTCGCCTGGGCACCGCTGCGTGACGAGGCCGAGGGCACCGTCGGGGCGCTCGGGGTGGGGCGTGAGGAGCCTTTCGGAGCCGAGGACCTCGAGCTGCTGGAGAGCTTCACCGCCCAGGCCAGCCTCGCCCTCGCCCACCAGCGCACCGCCGCCGAACTCCAGCGCCTGCAACTCCTGGAGGACCGCGAGCGCATCGGTCGGGATCTGCACGACACCGTGATCCAGCAGCTCTTCGCCACGGGGCTGAGCCTGCAGGCCCTGACCCGCCGGGTCGAGGACACCCCCGTCGTCGCCGAGCGCCTGGCCCGGGCCGTCGACGACATCGATGCCACGGTGAAGCAGATCCGCTCGACAATCTTCGGATTGCAGGCCCGCGGCACCCCCGCCAGCGTGCGTGCCGCGATCCTTGACGTCATCGACGAGGTCGGCGCCCTCCTCGACCATCCCCCGCGGGTCCGCTTCCACGGCGCGGTGGACACCGTGATCGGCGAGGTGGTCGCCGACCACCTGACCCCCGTGGTACGCGAGACGCTGACCAACGTCGCCAAGCACGCCCGTGCCACCCACGTCGAGGTCGAACTCACCGTCGACGGCGGGGACGTGGTCGTCCGCGTCCGTGACGACGGTGTGGGCGGGGTCGAGCGCCATCGCCCGGGCGGGTTGGGGCTGGGCAATCTCCACGACCGCGCCGAGACGTGCGGCGGATCGCTGACGATCCACTCACCCCCGGGCGGGGGCACCGAGGTGCTCTGGCGGGTGCCGGTCGAGGGTCAGGTCTGACGCGGCAGCCGGAGCGTCAACGTCGTGCCGCCGCCAGTGAGGCTCGCCACCTCCAGGTCGCCGTCGTGCACCCTGGCAAGGTGCCGCGCCACCGCCAACCGGGGGTCGATGAGGCGCTCACCTTCGGCCGGGTTCGTCCGTGACGGATCGACTCCGCCGTCGGTGCCACGCTCGAAGGCGACCGAGACCAGCAGGTCCCGGGAGGTCACGGCGATCGAGGTGACGACGTCGGCCCCCACCTGCGTCGGAGAGCCGGCCACGGCGACGCTCAGCAGGTCGTCGAGGATCCGGCGCACCCGCGCGACGTCGATGACCGCGACCGCCGGACGGACCCCCGGCCGCAGGGTGATGGTGACCTGCTCCGCCTCGGCGGCCGGGCGGCGTTCGGCCACCACCTCGTCGACCAGGTCGCGGAGATCGTGTCGTTCGCGGCTTCGCAGCACCACCTCGTCGTCGGCCGAGGCAACGTCGTCGGCCACGGCAACGTCCTCGGCCTCCTCGACGAGGGCCAGGAGATCGTTCGAGATCGAGCGAATCTGCTGGAGCATCCGACGCCCGTCCGCGTCGAGGCGCCCTCCCTGCTCCTCGTCGAGGAGCGCCACGAACCCGTGCAGCGCGCGGAGGGGGTCACGCAGGTCGTCGGCGACGTCGGCCGGGGCCCCGCCGTCACGGCGGCCGACACGCACCGCGCCGACGCTGTCGCCGAACAGCTCGTCGACCCCGGGGAGGCTCGGACGTTGCGACACGGCTCTGGCCTCCTCACCCACCACCACGGTGTCGTTACACGTGCACGTATACCCCCTCCGCGACCACACCGACGCACCGACCCGAAACGAGCCGGGCGTGGACGTCCTCATCGCCTTCACGTATCGTGGCCGCGACGTCACGCTCACGGACAGGTTGTGACCCGGACCGAGGAGCCGCTGTGCCCACGATCGCTCTTGGCCGACCCGGTGTGCAGCGCCTCACCGGGGCAGCGGCGGCCGTCGTACTCACGCTCAGCATGGGTACCGCGGCGATCGCCGGTGCCGGTTCCGCCGGCGGTGACGGTGACATCGAGGCCTACGACGGCCCGGCGCCTCGCTCGGACGACGATGGTGACGTGACCACCGCCGAGGTCGGCCCCCCGGACCATGCCGGACCCCCCGACCACGCCGGTGCGCCCGACCACGCCGGACCACCCGAGCACGCCGGACCACCCGAGCACGCCGGCGGGGACGATGACAGCGACGGCAGTGACGGGCCCCCCGACCACGCCGGACCACCCGACCACGCCGGACCACCCGACCACGCCGGACCACCCGACCACGCCGG
>SLDB01000235.1 GCA_007125475.1 Nitriliruptoraceae bacterium
CCCCGCCGGCCTCCCGCCGCCGCCAGTGCGGATCGACGCGCAGCCCGCGGACGACGGCGTCCGGGTCCGAGGCGAACGCCTCGGCCAGCCTGCGCCGGGTGGCGCCACCGGCCTCGGCCAGCCCGGAGCGCACGTCGCTGCGTACCGCTCCCGCCCCCGACCGGTGGCCGGTGGTCACGTCGCCATCCGCACCGTCTTGGGCTGGGTGTAGGCCTCCACCGCGTGCGGGCCCAGCTCACGGCCGATCCCGGAGTCCTTGAACCCGCCGAACGAGGCGACCTCATCGAGCTCGCCCCAGGTGTTCACCCACACCGTCCCGGCCTGCAACTTGGAGGCGACCCGGTGGGCACGGCCGTGGTCACTGGTCCACACCCCGGCCGCCAGGCCGTAGGAGACGTCGTTGGCCAGCGCGACCGCCTCGTCCTCATCCTCGAAGGTCTGCACGGCCAGCACCGGACCGAACACCTCCTCCTGGGCGATCCGCATCCCCGGCGAGACCCCGTCGAAGATCGTGGGCTCGAAGAAGTACCCGGCGTCGAGTCCGTCCGGGCGTCCGCCGCCGGTGATCAGCTCGGCGCCCTCGTCCTTGGCGATGTCGACGTAGCCGGAGACGCGCTGCAGCTGCTCGTCGCTGACCAGCGGCCCCATCCCGGCGTCCTCGAACCAACCCGGCAGCACCTTGGTGGACTCGGCGGCCGCGGTCACCTTCGACACCAGCTCGTCGTGGACGTTGGCGTTCACCAGCAGCCGCGTCCCGGCGGTGCACACCTCGCCGGCGTTGTAGAAGCAGGCGAACGCGGCACGGCGGGCGACCCGGTCGAGGTCGACGTCGTCGAACACGATGTTCGGCGACTTGCCACCGAGCTCGAGGGTGACCTTGGTGAGGTTGTCAGCGGCCGCACGGGCGATGTGCCGGCCGATCTCGGTCGAGCCGGTGAACGCGATCTTGTCCACGTCCGGGTGGGTGATCATCGCCTGACCGGTGACCTCGCCGACCCCCTGGACGAGGTTGACCACCCCGTCGGGCACCCCGGCGTCCCGAAGGATCCGCACCAGCCACAACGCCGAGAGCGGCGTCTGCTCGGCCGGCTTGAGGACGGCGGTGTTCCCGAACGCCAGGGCCGGGGCCAGCTTCCACGCCGCCATCAGGAGCGGGAAGTTCCACGGGATGATCTGGGCGCACACCCCGACCGGCTCGCGGTCGGTGTAGATGAACCGCCCCTCGCGGGAGGGGATCACGACCCCCGAGGGCTTGTCGACGACGCCGGCGAAGTACCGGAAGGTGTTCGACGCGGCGATGAGCTCACCGGTGGAGAGCCGCAGCGACTTGCCGTGGTCGAGGGTGTCGATCCAGGCGAGGTCCTTCGAGGCGCGCTTGAGGGCGTCGGAGACCTTCAGCAGGGCGCTGGCGCGCTTGCCGGGGTCCAGCAGCCGCCACCGGCCGTCGTCGTGGGCGGCCTTCGCGGCCGCGATCGCCTCGGCCACGTCCTCGGCGGTGGCCTGCGGGATCTCGGCGAGGACCTCCTCGGTCGCCGGGTCAACGGTGGTGAACACCCCGCCGTCGCTGGAGCGGGGGCGCTCCTCCCCATCGATCACCAGCACCCCGGCGCCGGCGATGAAGTCACGAACCGCTTCGGGGAGCTCCCGCCCCGTCCGTACGTCCACTGCTGCCATCGATTCTCTCCTCACGGGTTTGCGCCGAGCCTAACGAACCACCGGAGCCCCTCCCCCGTCCCGGCCCTGGCCATCGGTGTCGGCGGCGCCACCGACCGGTGGGAGCCCGCGTCCCCACGGTACGGCGCAACGACACCCAGGCGGGCTCAACGGCCTTCGGCCAACGACTCCCGGAGCCGGTGATAGGCGGCCAGTCGTTCGGGCGCGATCGCGGCCTCGTCGATCCGGCACCCCGGCTCGCCGTCGTGGGTGCAGTCCGCCAGGTGGCAGGTGAGCTCCGCCAGCTCAGGGAAGTACGCGGCGAGGTCACCGGGACCGATCCCGCCGAGCCCGAACGATCGCACCCCCGGGGTGTCGACGATCCAGGCGTGCAGCGCCGGGGCCGGCCACGCCCACGCCGCGACGGTGGTGTGGCGTCCGCCGTACCGGCCGAGCTCGGCGACCCGATGCTCCGCATCGGGGACGAGCAGGTTCAACAGCGAGGACTTCCCCACCCCCGAATGGCCGGCGAACGCGCTCCAGCACCCGGCCAACAGGCGTTGCAGGTCGTCGATCCCCTCACCGGTCGTGGCGCTGGTCACCCGCACCGGGACCCCGATCCCCTCGTACCGGTCCACCACCTCGTTGACACCGCGATGGTCGGTGACGAGGTCGACCTTGTTCACGCACACCGCGGCCTGCAGGCCACCGACACCGGCGGCGACGAGGACGCGGTCGAGGAAGCGCACCCCGACGTCGAGGAAGTCGGCGGCCAGGACCACCACGACCTGGTCCACGTTCGCGACGACGACGCGCTCCTCGTCGATCGTGTCGTCGGCGGTGCGGGTCAGTTCGGTGTCGCGCGGGAGGATCTCGACGATGCGTGGTACGTCGGTGTCGTGGCGGGCCGGCCGCATCCGCACCCGGTCGCCCACCGCGGCCTTCTCCCCGCGCATCGTCCCGGCGAACGTCGCCTCGACAACCTCACCTTCGGTGAGGACGGTGACACGACCCCGGTCGATCCCGATCACGCGGGCCTCGCCGAGGGCGTCGATCCGACGTTTCGCCGCGGTCGAGAGCTCGCGGGAACGCCGTGCGAGGAGGTGGTGGTCCTCCTCCCACTCGTCCTCGAGGGCTTCGATATCGATGCGGGGCATGCCGCCATCCTGCCAGGACACCGGCGGTGACGCCGACGCGGCGGCGAACCCGGCTACCTTCCGGCGGTCCATGCGGAGAGGGAGAACTGGTGGTAGCGGGTTCGGGGATGTACGCGCTCGCCGTCGAAGGCGTCGACGCCGCGATCGCCGCCGGGGCCGGGTACGCCGACGCCCGGGTCGTGATCCGCCAGCAGGAGCGCGTCGCCGCCCAGAACGGCGAGGTCGAGTCCCTGGTGCACGCCACCGACGCCGGCGTGAGCGTCCGCGCCCTGGTCGGATCCTCCTGGGGCTTCGCCGCCACCAGCGAGCTCACCGAACCCGACGCCGCCCGGGCCGGCGCCGACGCGACGGCCACGGCCCGTGCCTCGGCCCGCGTCGGCGGGCCCGGGCTGCGCCTCGAGGACGTCCCGGTGGTGGAGGACTCCTACACCACTCCGCACCGCGAAGCCCCGTTCACCGTCCCACTCGACGAGAAGGTCCGGGTCGTGACCGAGGCCACCCGGACCATGGCCGCGGTCGAGGGCGTCGCGATCGCCACCGCCCAGATCATGCTGTGGGACACCGAGAAGTGGTTCGTGTCCTCACAGGGGCACCGGATCCACCAGCGGATCCTCGAGGCCGGGGCGGGGATGGACGCCACCGCCGTCGACGCGCACGAGACACAGCGGCGCAGCTACCCGCAGGCGTTCGGGCACGTCGAGACCGGTGGGTACGAGGTGGTGAGGGGGCTGGATCTGGTCGCGCACGCCCAGCGCGTCGGCGAGGAGGCGGTGCAACTGCTGACGGCGCCGCCGTGTCCCAGTGGGGAGATGGACCTGATCCTCGAGTCCTCGCAGTTGGCCCTGCAGATCCACGAATCCGTCGGACACGCGATCGAACTCGACCGCATCCTGGGGTGGGAGGCGGCGTTCGCCGGGACGTCGTTCCTCGACCTGGAGCGTCTCGGCTCGCTGCAGTACGGCTCGGAGCTGATGAACATCACCGCCGACGCCACGATCCCGGGCGCGTTGGGGACGTTCGCCTACGACGACGAGGGCACCCCCGCCCAACGGGTGCCGATCGTGGAGGAAGGGGTGTGGGTGGGGGCGCTCACCGGCCGTGACACCGCCCACCTCGCCGGTCTCCCACCGGGCGGGATGGTGCGTGCCGACGGGTTCAACCGCATCCCGATGGTGCGGATGACCAACGTCGGGATCCTCCCCGGCGACTCCAGCCTCGACGAGATCATCGCCGACACCCGGCACGGGGTGCTGATGGAGACCAACCGCTCCTGGTCGATCGACGACAAACGCCTCAACTTCCAGTTCGGGTGCGAGGTCGGGTGGGAGATCGTCGACGGCACCCGCCGACGGATGGTGAAGAACCCCACCTACACCGGGATCACCCCGACGTTCTGGTCCTCGTTGGACCGGCTCGCCGGCGAGGACGAGTGGCAGGCCTGGGGGGTGCCCAACTGCGGCAAGGGGCAACCGATGCAGGTCGGTCACACCGGCCACCCGGCCACGCCGGCCCGCTTCCGCGGGGTGCGTATCGGGGTGAACGGCGGGGAGGGGCGGGGATGACCTCCGACACGTCTGCAGCCGCCACCGAACGCCTCGTCGGCCTCGAGGAACTCGCCGACCACGTCGTGGCGATCCTCGCCGGGCACGGCGACGGGGTGGAGGGCAACGTGCTCACCGTCCACCACCGCCACGGACTCACCCGGTTCGCGAACTCGTCGGTGCACCAGCACGTCCGTGAGGACTCCACCGAGGTGATGCTCACCGTCGCCGTCGACGGCCGTACCGCAACCGCCTCGACGACACGGGTGGATCACGATTCGCTGCGCGCCCTCGTCGACGGTGCCGTCGCCTCGGCCCGGCTGCAGCCGGTCGACCCGCTGTGGCCGGGCGCGACCCCACCCGAACCGGTCACCGCCGCCGGGAACCTCGACCCGGGCACGGCCGCCGCCGACCCGGACGAGCGGGTCGGTGTCGTCGCGGCGTTCATCGACGCCGACGACGCCCTCGACGCCGCCGGGTACGTCGACACCGAACTCATCGAGGCGGCGTTCGCCTCCACCGCCGGGCAGCGCGCCAGCGGGGCGACCACCCGCGCGACCCTCGACGGCATCCACCAGACCGCGACCTCCGCCGGCTCGGCGCACCAGACCTCGGTGCGGATCGCCGACCTCGACGGCGCCGCCGCCGGCCGTCGTGCGGCGGACCGTGCACGCCGCTCGGAGGAGTTCGTCGACGTCGAGCCCGGGCGCTTCGAGGTGATCCTGGGCCCCGAGGCGGTCTCGACGTTGCTCACCTTCCTCGGCGTGTACGGCTTCAACGCGAAGTCCCACCACGAAGGCGGCTCGTTCGCCGAGCTCGGTGCGGCGCAGTTCGACCCGTCGATCACGATCCTGGAGGACCCGACCGACCCGCGGAGCGTGGGTCTGCCGTTCGACGCCGAGGGCACCCCCCGACGCCGCAACGTCCTCGTCGCCGACGGGGTGACGCGTTCCCTCGCCCACGACCGGCGCACCGCCGCGCGCACCGGCGTCGCGTCCACCGGGAACGCCGTCCCCGGCGGCAGCAGCATGGGCCCGGTCCCGACCCGGATCGTGATGCCACCCGGTGAGGCCTCCGTCGACGACATGGTCGCCCGGGTGAGGTACGGGCTGCTGGTGACCCAGTTCCACTACGTGCGCGTCCTGGACCCCAAGACGCTCGTGGCCACCGGGCTCACCCGCAACGGCACGTTCCTGATCCGCGACGGCGCCGTCGCCCAGGCGGTCGGGAACCTGCGGTTCACCCAGTCGTTCGTCGATGCCCTCGCACCGGAGGCGGTGCTCGGGGTCGGAGACGACGACCGGTACGCCGACGGCGAGTTCGGGGCCGGGGTCGTGATCTGCCCGAGCCTGCACCTGGCCGGGTGGAACTTCACCGGCGGCGCGCAGGGCTGAACCACCCCGGCGCGATCGACACCGAACGGCGACACGGTGGCCCCACGCACCTACGATCGTCGTCGACGCCGGTCGGGTGGGGGCCACCCTTCGGGAGCCCCGACCGCGCGAGGCACCCGTCACGCTGCCGCACACCGACGAGGGAGGGCCGGATGGCTTCCGACGCGATCGAGGACCTGCTCCGGGAAGGGCGGACCTTCCCGCCGACCGAGGAGTTCAAGCGCCGAGCGGCGATCACCTCCTCGGAGATCTACGACGAAGCCGCCACCGACCGCCTCGGGTTCTGGGCACGTGAGGCGGCCGAGCTCGACTGGTTCCGTGAGTGGGACCAGATCCTCAACTGGCAGCTGCCGTACGCGAAGTGGTTCGTCGGCGGCGAGCTCAACGCCAGCCACAACTGCGTCGACCGGCACGTCGCCGCCGGTCACGGCGACCAGGTCGCCTACTACTGGGAGGGCGAGCCCGGCGACCGACGCACCATCACCTACGCCGAGCTCCTCGCCGACGTCCAGCGCGCGGCGAACGCGTTGACGTCGCTGGGGGTGCAGAAGGGCGACCGGGTCGCGGTGTACCTCCCGATGATCCCGGAACTGCCCACGATCATGCTCGCCTGTGCCCGGATCGGGGCGGTGCACTCGGTCGTGTTCGCCGGGTTCTCGGCGGACTCGCTGCGCAACCGCATCAACGACTCCACCTGCAAGGTGGTGGTGACCGCCGACGGCGCGAACCGCCGGGGAGGGGTGTTCCCGCTGAAGGAGAACGTCGACGAGGCGCTGGCCGACACCCCGTCGATCGAGAAGTCGCTGGTCGTGCGCCGCACCGGCACCGACGTCGAGATGGTCGAGGGCCGGGACCTGTGGTGGCACGACGTCGTCGACGCCCAGCCGGCCGACTGCCCGGCCGAACCGATGGACAGCGAGGACCTGCTGTACCTGCTCTACACCTCCGGCACCACCGGGTCCCCGAAGGGGATCATGCACACCACCGGGGGGTACCTCACCCACGTGGCGTACACGCACCGCTACGTCTTCGATCTGCGGCCGGACGAGGACGTGTACTGGTGCGCCGCCGACATCGGCTGGGTCACCGGCCACAGCTACATCGTCTACGGCCCCCTGGCGAACCGCACCACCTCGGTGCTGTACGAGGGCACGCCGAACTACCCGGCCGAGGACCGGTTCTGGGAGATCGTCGAGCGGTACGGCGTCACCCAGCTCTACACCGCCCCCACCGCGATCCGCTCGTTCATGAAGTGGGGTGACGAGCACCCGGCCAAGCACGACCTGACGAGCCTGCGGCTCCTCGGCAGCGTCGGCGAGCCGATCAACCCCGAGGCCTGGATGTGGTACCGGGACGTGATCGGCGGTGGCCGCTGCCCGGTCGTCGACACCTGGTGGCAGACCGAGACCGGGGGGATCATGATCTCCCCGCTGCCGGGCGCGACCACCCTCAAGCCGGGCTCGGCGACGTTCCCGCTCCCTGGCGTCGAGGCGACGATCTTGAACGACGAGGGCGAGGACGTCGGTGTCCCCGGAGGGGGCTACCTCGTCATCGAACAGCCCTGGCCCGGGATGCTCCGGGGGATCTGGGGGAACCCGGAGCGCTTCCAGGAGGCGTACTGGTCACGATTCCCAGGGCGGTACTTCGCCGGTGACGGTGCCAAGCGTGACGAGGACGGCTACTTCTGGCTCCTCGGCCGCGTCGATGACGTGATGATCGTCTCCGGGCACCGGATGTCGACCACCGAGGTGGAGTCCGCACTGGTCAGCCACCCGGCCGTGGCCGAGGCCGCGGTGATCGGCCGGGCCGATGCGACCACCGGTCAGGCGATCGCCGCGTTCGTCACGCCGCGGGGCGGGATCGAGGGCGACGAAGCCCTCGCCACCGAGCTCCGCGAACACGTGGCGCACGTGATCTCCCCGATCGCGAAGCCGGCGAGCCTGCTGTTCACCGGGGACCTGCCGAAGACCCGCTCCGGCAAGATCATGCGCAGGCTGCTTCGGAACATCGCCGAGGACAAGGAGCTCGGCGACACCACCACGCTCGCTGACGCCGGGGTCGTCGATGCCATCAAGGAGCGCTACCTGGCCACCACGGCCGGCGACAACGACTGACGATGCCGGCCGGTACGACGCCGGCCGCAGCACCCCACCGGCGCACCGGCACTCCGCCGACCAGCTGGCACCCCGCCGGCGCAACGGCGACACGTCGATGGCTGGCCTACTGCTCCACCGACAGCATCGCCACCTCGACGTGGACGACCCCGGCCGGGGCGGACAGGATGTGCACGACCGAGGCGGCGACGTCCTCGGCGGTGAGCCCGACCTCGCCGGCGCGCTCGCGCAGCCGTGAAGACGTCGCGTCCTGACGGTCGCCGAACAGGTCGGTCGCGACCAGCCCGGGGGCGAGCACCGTCACCCGGATGCGGTCGCCGGCCAGCTCCCGCCGCAGCCCTTCGGAGAGCATGTGCACCGCCGCCTTCGAGGCGCCGTACACCCCCAGCTCCGCGGAGTTCAGCCGCCGACCCGACATCGAGGAGACGTTGACCACGTCCCCACCCCCGGCGTCGCGCAGGTGCCCGATCGCGGCGCGGGTGACCTCGAGCAGCCCCAGGACGTTGACGTCGAACGTGTGACGCCAGACCTTCGGGTCGGTGTCGGCGACGGTGCCGGGGCGGAGCACACCAGCGGCGTTGAACACCGCGTCGAGGCCACCGAGGGCGTCGGCCGCGGCGTCCACGGCGGCGGGGACCGCGGCGGTGTCGGCGACGTCGGCCGGGACGGCGACGCCACCGATCTCGTCGGCCAACGCCTCGAGCTCCGCCTGCCGCCGGGCCAGTACCGCGACCCGTCCGCCCTCGGCGGCCACGGCGGCGGCGACCTGTCGGCCGATCCCCGACGACGCCCCGGTGACCAGCACCCGACGTCCGGCGAGCCGTTCCCCCACGATCCCCTCCTGGTCATTCGGCGTGGTCGTGCGCCGGACCGACCGTACTCGGCGCCGCCGACGGAGGCGGTGCGCTACCCCGACCACCCCGCCCCGGCAACCCGGGCCCGCTGCACGACCGCAGACGGGGATCTGTATCCTCCCGCCCCACGTGTCACGGGTTCGGCCGACCGAGGGAGCCGAGTCCCCGCCATCTCGAGGACCGCAGTCGCTCCCTAGGGAGGGTGATGGACCCGCAGGTCTCGTGGCTGCCCGCAGCCGCCGTCGTCGTGCCGACGCTCACCTCGGCGCTGATCGTCGCGGCACGCCGTCGCCCGGACGTCCGCGACGGCATCCTCGTCACCGGCGCCGTCGTGACCTTCGCCATCGTCGCGTCGATCGTCCCCCGTGTCGTGGCCGGCGAGATCCTCACCACCCCGCTTGGACAGCTGCTGCCCGGTGCCGAGCTCCACCTCACCGCCGACGGCATGGGGATGGTGTTCGCGGCGCTCGCCTCCCTGTTGTGGGTGCTGGCCGGGTTCTACGCCATCGGGTACATGCGTGGCGACCGGGCCGGGAACCAGACCCGGTTCTACGCGTTCTACTCGCTGTGTCTGGCCACCGCCTTCGGAGTCGCGTTCGCCGGTGACCTGCTGACGTTCTTCATCGCCTACGAACTGCTCACCGTCACCACCTACCCCCTGGTCGCCCACAACGGCGACGGCAAGGCCCTCACCGCCGGGAGGACCTACCTGGGGTACCTGCTCAGCGGCGGGGCGCTGGTCCTGTTGGGGATCGTGATCGTCTACGCCACCACCGGCGAGTTGTCGTTCGCCGCCGGAGGGTTCGTCGCCGGGTCCATGTCCCCGGCGATGACCGGGTTCGTGTTCGCCCTGTTCGCGGTCGGGTTCGGGACCAAGGCCGGCCTGATGCCGCTGCACGCCTGGCTGCCGGGGGCGATGGTCGCCCCCACACCGGTGAGCGCGCTGCTCCACGCCGTCGCGGTGGTCAAGGGCGGGGTGTTCGCGGTCGGTCGCGCCGTCGGGTTCGTGTTCGGACCCGCTGCGCTGACCGGTATACCGGCACAGACGCTGCTGGCGACCGCGGCGGCGATCACGATCGTGACCGCCTCGGTGATCGCCCTGCGCCAGGACCACCTCAAGCGCCGGCTGGCGTACTCGACGATCGCCCACCTCGCCTACATCGTCCTGGGGTTCGCGCTCCTCACCCCGGCGTCGTACGAGGGCTCGCTGATGCACATCGTGAACCACGGTGCGCTGAAGATCACGCTGTTCTTCGCGGCCGGTGCGATCCACATCGCGGCCCACAAGGACTACGTCAGCCAGCTCGACGGGATCGGCAGACGGATGCCGTTCACCATGACGGCGTTCGCCGTCGCCGCCTACGGGTTGGCCGGGCTCCCACCGGTCGGCGGGTTCCTCAGCAAGTGGCACCTCGTCCTCGGAGCCTACGACGGGGGCCACACCGCCTTCGCCGCCGTGATGGCGTTCAGCGGGCTGTTCACCGCCGCCTACCTGTTCCCGATCGTCTACCGCGCGTTCTTCCGCCCGCCCCCCGCCGACCACCCGCACGGCGAGGCTTCGTCGTTGATGGTCGCCCCGCTGTGCATCACCGCCGGGCTGGCGGTCCTCCTCGGGCTCGGTGACCTCAGCGGGATGTACGCGGTGATGGCCGACGTCGCCGGTGCCGTGACGGGGGGTGCCCGGTGAGCCTGTCCGTACGCATCGCCGTCACCGCCGGCCTCGTCGTCGTCGGTGTCGTCGCCGACATCGTCGTCGGTGACTCGACGTTCCCCGGTTACGGCGCCACGATCGGGTTGCTGGGATGTCTGGGGCTCTCCCTGATCGCCAAGGGGGCCGTCGGGCCACTGCTGCAGCGCCGGGAGGACTACTACCCCGCCGACACCCCGCCGGAGTTCCACGACGACCTCTACCAGGCCCATCTGGCCGACCCCGATGCCCGTCACGGAGACGCTCCGGGCGGTGGCCACGTCACCGGTGACACCGCCGCCGGCGACGACCCCACCGGCGGCGCCGACGCCCCGGGAGGTGGGGCGTGAACGAGCTGCTGCTGCACCCGGTGCTGCCGTTCCTCGTCGGAGCGGTGCTGATCTCGCGCGTGCCACGGCGCGTCGGTCACGTCGTGATGATCGCCGCCCCGCTGGTGGCGCTGGGCCAGATCGCCGCACTCGACACGGGCACCAGCGTCGGACTGAGTTACCTGCACTACGACCTCGAGGTCCTGCGGGTCGACGCGCTCTCGACGCCGTTCGGCGTGATCTTCGCGATCGCCGGGGTGATCGCCGGCGTGTACGGGTTGACGGTGCAGCGCCGGATGGAGCGCACCGCCGCGCTGGCCTACGCCGGCGGGGCGATCGGGGTGGTGTTCGCCGGTGACCTGCTCACGTTCTTCGTGTTCTGGGAGATCAAGGCCGTCGCCAGCACGTTCGTGATCCTGGCGCGGGGAACGCCGGTGAGCGGTCGCGCCGGGATGCGCTACCTGTTCGTGCACATCCTCGGCGGCAAGCTGCTGCTGGCCGGGGTGCTGCTGCACCACTCCCAGACCGGGTCGCTGCAGTTCACCGGATTCGAGGTGACCGCCGCCTCGAGCCTGATCCTGGCCGCCTGCCTGCTCTCGGCAGCGGTCCCCCCGCTGCACGCCTGGCTCGCCGACGCCTACCCGACCGCCTCGGTCGCCGGCACGGTGTTCCTCTCGGCGTACACCACCAAGGCCGCCGTGTACGCCCTGGCCCGTGGCTTCGCCGGGTTCGAGGTCCTGATCTACCTGGGGATCGCGATGGCGCTGTTCGGGGTGACCTACGCGATGTTCGAGAACGACATCCGACGCCTGCTGAGCTACCACATCGTCAGCCAGGTCGGCTACATGGTCGCGGCGGTGGGTGTCGGCACCGAACTCGCCGTCAACGGCGCTACCGCCCACGCATTCGCCCACATCCTGTACAAGGCGCTGCTGCTGATGGGTGCCGGCGCCGTGCTGCACGCCACCGGGATCTCCCGGGCGAACGCGCTGGGGGGGCTGGCCCGGCGGATGCGCGGGGTGTTCGTGCTCTACATGGTCGGCGCCGTCTCGATCGCCGGCTTCCCGCTGTTCAGCGGGTTCATCTCCAAGGAGCTCAGCGTCGAGGCGGCGTACGGCGAGCAACTGCTGTGGCTGGTGATCCTGATGAAGGTCGTCGCCGTCGGGACGTTCCTCAGCACCGGGTTGAAGCTGCCCTACAGCACCTGGTTCGGACCCGAAGGCGCCGGACCGTCGTCGAACACCGGCGCCCGCGTCCACGTCGGTGCGGTGCCGGTGACGATGTTCGTCGCGATGGGGATCTCCGCCGGGCTCAACCTCCTCCTCGGGCTCGCCCCGGGGCTGCTCTACGACCTGCTGCCCTACCCGGTCGACTACACCCCGTACTCGCTGGCCAAGGTCCTCGAGACGTCGCAGGTGCTGCTGTTCACCGGGCTGGGGTTCTGGATCCTCCACGAACGCCTCGGCACCAAGCCGAAGGTCAGCCTCGACACCGACTGGACGTACCGACGCCTCCCCCACGTCGTCGCCAACGCCACCGCCCAATGGCAGGCGGCCGGCGCGACGCCGGCGGTGATGGGCGCGGCCCTGGTCCGCATCCGGCACGCCGTGGCGAGGCGGTTCGCCGTCGTGCACGGCCCGACACCGGTCACCTCGATGTGGGCACTGGGTAGCGTCGTCCTCGCCACCTCCGTCCTCCTGCTGCTGATGAGCCTGTCGTCATGAACCCCGTCCGCGCCGCCGTGGTGTTCACCAGCCTGCTGGTGTTCTGGCTCGCGCTGTCCGGGCGCCTCGACCCGGTGTTCGTCACCCTCGGGGTGATCTCGGCCGCCCTGTTGACCCCGGTGAGCGAGCACCTCATCACCGCGGTGCTCGGACGGCGCGAGGAACGGCCCCGGATCAACCTGCTCGCCCTGGCCAGCTACCTGCTGTGGCTCGTCAGCCGGATCCCCCCGGCCGGGGTCTCCGTCGCGGCGACCGTGATGCATCCACGTCGCGCTCCACGCCCCGGCGTGGTCCGCTTCCGCACCGGGCTGAGCTCCCCGGCGGCTCGGACGCTGCTGGCGAACTCGATCACCCTGGTACCGGGGACGATGACGATCAACGTCGAGGATGGGAGGTTCACCGTCCACGCCTTCGACCCCCCGTCCACCGCGGACCTCGCCTCGGCGGCGATGCAACGCCGTATCGCGCGGGTGTTCGGGCTCGAACCCGACGACCCCCCGAAGATGGAGTGGGACCCGATCCACGACGAACTCCCCGAGGACCCCGCGTGAGCCCGTTCCTGGTCGGCGTCCTCATCGTCATCGCCCTGGTGATCGCCGTGGGCCTCTACCGCGTGCACGCCGGGCCGACGGTGTTCGACCGCCTCATCGCCGTCGCGCTGCTGGGGGTGAACGGCGTGGTCCTGCTGACGGTGCTCGGGTTCGCCTTCGACCGGCCCTCGTTGTTCCTCGACATCGCCCTGGCCTACGCGATGCTCGCCTTCCTCCTGCCGATCTCGCTGGGTCGCTACTTCGAGCGACGGGTCGACGACGCCGCCGCCGGGCCGTCGATCGACGCGCCGGCCGATCACGAGGAGGGGTGACGATGGTCGTCGTCTCCACGGTGCTGATCACCGCCGGGCTGGTGTTCCTGGTCGTGAGCGCGATCGGGCTGATCGGCCTGCCCGACCTCTACACCCGTGCGCACGCGGTGGCGAAGTCGGAGACGCTGGCGCTCCTGCTGATCTTCGTCGGCCTGTACTTCCGTCCCGAGCTCGACGCGGGCGCCGCGGTGCGGCTCACCCTGATCCTGGCGTTCTCCCTCATCGCGAACCCCACCGCGGTGCACGCGCTGATCCGGGCGGCGAAGCGCAGCGGCGCCGAGCCGTGGACCGTGATCGACCAGGCGGCCGCCGACCGTGAGATCGACAAGGACCGCGCGTGATCGTCCCGCTCGACGTCATCATCTTCACGGTGCTCATCATCACCGCGGTCCTCGCGCTGGCGGCCAGGGACCTGCTGGCGGCCGTGGCGTTGCTCTCGGCCTACAGCCTGTTCGCCTCGTTGCTGTTCGCCGGGGTGGCCGCCGTCGATGTCGCCCTCGTCGAGGCGGCGCTGGGTGCCGGTCTCACCGGTCTGCTGTTCATCCTCGCGATCCTGGCAACCACCCGGCACGCCGCCGACCGGCGGGCCGGCGTGAGCCGGTGGGTCGTCGGCGGGGTCACGGTCGTGTTCCTGGCCGTGATGCTCTACGCCAGCACCGGGCTCCCCGACCGCGGCGACCCCCAGGCGCCCGCCCAGCTCGGGGTGTCGCAGACCTACCTGCGCAACTCGATGGCGGACACCGAGACCCCGAACGTCGTCACCTCGCTGTTGGCCGACTACCGCTCCGGTGACACCCTCGGCGAGACGATGGTGATCCTCACCGCGGCGCTCGCCGCCGGCCTCGTCCTCGTCCGCCGCCTCGACACCGACGACCCCGGCGGGGACGGCGACACCGACGGTGGGAACAGCGGCCCCGACGGCGGGGAGGTGCCCCGGTGACCGGCGCCTACCCCTCGGTCGTGGTCCGTGTCGTGTGCGCGGTGCTCAGCCCGTTCATCGTGATGTTCGGGTTGTACGTGATCGCTCACGGCCACTACGGACCCGGTGGCGGGTTCGCCGGCGGGGTGTTCGCCGCCGTCGGTGTCGTGCTTCCCCGCCTCACCCTCCCCGAGGCGCTCTCCTACCGGCTGGTGCCACCCATCGTGGGCACGCTCGCCGGAGCGATCGGGATGCTGCTGTTCCTGGTGATCGCCGCCGTGCCGATCCTCCTCGGTGGTGCGTTCCTGGACTACGGCGCGATCGAGCTCGCCGGCGTCGGCGAACCGCGGGTGCGCTACCTGGGGATCCTGCTGGTTGAGATCGCGGTCGGGATCGCCGTGTTCGGGGCGATGGTGCTCATCTTCGACGTCCTCGCCGGAAGGGGACGCGAATGATCGAGGTCCTGGCCGACCGGTACGTCTACCTGTTCGTCCTCGCGTTGCTGGCGATCGGGCTGTACGGCGTGCTGGCGAAGACCGACCTGGTCAAGAAGGTGATCGGCCTGGTCATCTTCACCACCGCGATCTACCTGTTCTTCATCCACGGGAGCCTGCAGGAAGACGCCACCGCACCCGTGATCGACGAGCGGGGCACCGACCCGGCGCTGTACGTCGACCCGCTCCCCCACCTGCTCATCCTCACCGCCATCGTCGTCGGCGTCGGGATCCTCGGGGTGGCGCTGGCGCTGCTCGTGCGCCTCTATCGCACCCACGGAACGATGGACGAAGGGCTGATCGTCCAGCACCTCTCCGGGATCGAACCGGGGGTGGAGGACACCGCCGCCACCGACCCGGAGCCGGGTGACCGCGATCCACCCGATGACGGACGCGGCCACGACGGCGGGCACGGGCACGACGGTGATGGGGCATGAGCCAGATCGCGGTCCTGCCGCTGCTTCCCCTGCTCTTCGGCGCCGTCATTGCGGTGCTCGCCGGGCTGTGGAACGCCCGTGCCGCCCAGGGGGTGGCGATCGTGGCGACCGCGGCCTCACTCGCCGCCTCCCTCACCGGGCTGGTCCGTGTCACCACCGATGGTGCGGTGACGTACGCCCTGGGCGGGTGGCCACCCCCGATCGGGATCGAGTACGTCCTCGACCCGCTGTCGGCGTTCATGGCTTCGATCGTGGCGCTCATCGGGCTGCTGGTCGTGATCTACCCGGTCGACGCGGCGTTCGACATCCGTCCCGGACGGGGTGTCCCGCTGTACGCACTCGTCCTGCTGCTGCTCACCGGGCTGATGGGCGTGATGCTCAGCGGCGACCTCTTCCACCTGTTCGTGTTCCTCGAGATCTACGCCATCGCGACGTACGGCCTCGTCTCCCTCGGTGGCGCCAAGGGTGTGTTCGCCTCGTTCCGCTACCTGCTGTTCGGCACGGTCGGATCCGGGCTGTACCTGCTGGGTGTCGGGTTCCTGTACTTCTCGACCGGCACGCTGAACATGGCCGATATGGCGGGGACGCTCCCGGAGATCGCCGGCTCGCCGACGGTGCTCGGGGCGATGGCGCTGATCGTGACCGGCCTCGCCCTGAAGATGGCGTTGTTCCCGCTGCACGTCTGGCTCCCCGACGCGCACAGCTTCTCCCCGCCCGGCGTCGCCGCGCTGCTGGCCGCCGTGCAGGTCAAGGCCGGCGCCTACGCCCTGATCCGGATCCTGTTCGACGTCTTCGGCCCGGCCTACACCGGCAGTGACGGGTTGCCGGTGTCGGCGGCGCTGCTGTGGTTCGGGCTCGCCGGGGTGATCTACGGCTCATGGCTGGCGACCCGGCAGGCCGACATCAAGCGGCTGCTGGCGTACTCCACCGTCGCGCAACTCGGCTACATCGGCGTCGGGATCGGGTTGGCGACACGGATCGCGTTGATCGGCGCGGTGCTGCACGTGCTCAACCACGCGGTGATGAAGTCCGGGCTGTTCCTCGTCGCCGGTGGGATCATCCAACGCACCGGCCTGAAGTCGATCCCGCGCTTCGCGGGGCTGGGCAAGCGCATGCCCGTGACGATGACCGGGTTCGCGATCGCGGCGCTGTCGATGGTCGGCATCCCGCCACTGGCCGGGTTCTGGTCGAAGTTCTACCTCGTGTGGGCCGCCGTCGACGTCGGCAACTGGGTCACCGCCGTCGTGATCGTCGCCTCGAGCATGCTCACCCTGGTGTACTTCCTCCGGCTGTTCGAGCAGATCTTCGTCCTCGAACCGCGTGAGGCCGTCGTCGCCGACGCCACCGAGCCCAGTGGCCGGGTGATCGGCACCGTCAGCGTGCTCGCCGCCTCGATCGTGCTCATCGGGGTGTTCAACGTCGTGCTGGTACGCCACGTCGTCGGCCCGATCGCCGACGCCGCGGTGGGCTGACGGTGGGACCGGCGCCCGCCCGGTGAGGCGCCACCACGCCGGTGCGTCCAGCGTCCGCCGAAGCAGGAACCGGTCAAGGTCACCCGGCCGGGGCCGATACCGGGGGGAAGGCCAGGACCGCCCCGCCTCACCTCCTCGAGCGACCGGTGGCGTGGCGCCGCCCGGCACATCCACCGGGCCGACCGGCGACGCGACAGGAGGAAGGCGTGGGCACGGGCAGGCACGCAGGCACGACGCGCGCGTGCCGACTCGTGCTGCGCCTGGGATTCCGGCACCACGCCGGAGGAACGGGGTCCACCTCCTGCTGCCGGGGGTCCTGGCCTACCTCGCCGCCGACGTCCTCTACGCCCACGGCAACGCCACCGGTTGGTACGCACCGGGCGGAGTCACCGACGGCCTGTGGCTGATCAGCTACACCTTCGTCGTCGCCGCGGCCTGGCACCCCACCACCGTCCACGAACCGGCGAGCGCGACGACGGACCCGCTGCTCACCGGCCGGCGTGTCGCGGTACTCGGCGCCGCCTCGGTGCTGGCACCGTCGGTGATCCTGGCGACCGGCGCCCGCGACGTCGAGGTGGTGCGGGTCGCCGCCGTGGCCTCGATCCTGCTGTTCCTGTTGATCCTGCACCGGATGGCGGCGCTGGTACGCCACATCCATGCCCAGGCCGCGGTCCTCGAGGAGCAGTCCCGCACCGATCCCCTCACCGGCGCGGCGAACCGCCGGCACCTGCAGCACGAGCTCGCGCGTGAGTTCGCCAGACTCGAACGCCGGGGTGGTGAGCTCGCCGTCGCCTACCTCGACCTCGACCACTTCAAGCGCTTCAACGACACCCACGGGCACACCGCGGGCGACGAGCTGCTGCGCGACCTTGTGGCGCGTTGGCAGGGGCAGTTGCGCCGCGTCGACGTCCTGGCCCGCGTCGGTGGCGAGGAGTTCGTCGCCGTGTTCCCCGACATCGACCTGGGATCGTGCCGCATGGCCGTCGAACGCCTCCGTCTGCTGGTCCCCGACCACGAGACCTGCTCGGCCGGTATCGCGGTGTGCCACGAGGGCGACGACGTCGACGACCTCGTCTCGCGGGCCGACGAGGCCCTCTACGCCGCCAGGGCGGCGGGGCGTGACCGGACCGTGGTGCACGACCCGGCAACGCCCACACCGCGGCGGTGAGGTCGTCGGGCCGCCATCGACGGGATGGCCGAGGCCGGCATCGACCACCCGCCGGGAGGTCCCCACCACGGTGCCGTAGGCTCGTCACGACCCGGTCCGGTCACCGGGGTGTGCACCGGAGAGGACCAG
>SLDB01000092.1 GCA_007125475.1 Nitriliruptoraceae bacterium
GGCGCACTCGCCGGCGCCGGGGTGATCGGGGCCTGGCGGCAGGTGTGGCGGCTGAGGCCGTGACGACCCAGAACCCGCGTTCGGGGTGTTGATCATTGTGGCTCATGTAGCGTAGTGTTCGGTTTTGTCGTAGTGGTGACTGTCGTCGGCGGCGGCGGTTCGGCCCGTGGCCCGTGAGGAACGCATGAACACCACCGAGATCGTGGCGGTCACCGGACGGGAGATCCTCGACAGCCGCGGCAACCCCACCGTCGAGGTCGACGTCCGACTCGCCGGCGGGGCGGTCGGCCGGGCCGCCGTCCCGTCCGGCGCGTCGACCGGTGAGGCCGAGGCCGTCGAGCTCCGCGACGGGGACCCCGACCGGTACCTCGGCCGGGGGGTGCTCGGAGCCGTCGAGAACGTCAACCGCCGCATCGGCCCCCACCTCGTGGGAACCGATGCCACCCGCCAACGCGGCGTCGACGCGGCGTTGCTCGCCCTCGACGGCACCGACACCAAGCGCGAGCTGGGGGCGAACGCCGTCCTCGGGGTGTCGCTGGCGGTCGCGAAGGCCGCCGCAGCCGCCGCAGGTCTCCCGCTGTACGCCTACCTCGGGGGCTCGAACGCGCACGTCCTCCCGGTGCCGTGCATGAACGTCCTCAACGGGGGGAGCCACGCGGACTCGAACGTCGACTTCCAGGAGTTCATGATCGTCCCGGTGGGGGCGTCGAGCTTCGCCGAGGCACTGCGCACCGGGGCGGAGGTCTATCACCGGCTCAAGTCGGTGCTCGGCGCCCGTGGGCTCGGCACCGGTCTCGGAGACGAAGGGGGGTTCGCCCCGGATCTGGGCTCGAACGCCGAGGCCCTGGATCTCCTCGTCGAGGCGATCGACGCGGCCGGCTACGCCGCCGGTGACGACGTCGCGATCGCCCTCGACCCCGCGGCTAGCGAGTTCTACCGGGACGGGGCCTACCACCTCGACGGTGAGGGGCGGGTGCTGTCCTCCGAGGAGATGGTCCGGTTGTGGGAGGAGCTGGCGGGGCGGTACCCGATCGTCTCGATCGAGGACGGCCTCGACGAAGGGGACTGGGCGGGGTTCACCGAGCTCACCGAACGGATCGGAGACCGCGTCCAGATCGTCGGCGACGACCTGTTGGTGACGAACCCGGCGTACGTCCGCCGCGGCATCACCGAACGCGCGGCGAACAGCGTGCTGGTGAAGGTGAACCAGATCGGTTCGCTGAGCGAGGCCCTCGACGCCGTGCAACTCGCCCACCGGGCGGGGTGGACGACGATGATCAGCCACCGCTCGGGCGAGACCGAGGACGCCACGATCGCCGACATCGCCGTGGCGGTGAACGCCGGCCAGATCAAGACCGGGGCGCCGGCGCGTTCCGACCGCGTCGCGAAGTACAACCAACTGCTGCGGATCGAGGCCGAACTCGGTGACGCCGCACGGTACGCCGGTCGCGAGGCGTTCACGGCCCGCGGGTGAGCGCCGACCGCCGCCTCGAGTCGCACCTGTCGGCCCCGCTGACCACCCACCGAACGCTCACCGATCACCGACCACGACCGCGCCGGGGGAGACGTTGACGATCCACGATCACCGTGTCCAGCGACGGCAGCTGCGCCGCTCGGCGCGGCGTCGACGGCGCGGGGGCGTCCTGCGGGGGCCCCGCGTGGTGCAGCGTGTCGCCGGTCGGCTCGTCGGTGCCGGTGCCGCGGCCCGCGCCCGTCTGGCGCGTGCCGGCCGTGGTGATCGGCCGCTGGCCCTCGTCCTCGTCGGCGTGTTCGTCCTCGGGGGGTTGGTCCTGGCCGGGCCGGCCCAGAGCTACCTCGACGCCCGCGACCGGGTCGACCAGCTCCAGGCGACCGTCGACGCCCTCGACGCCGCGAACGCCGAGTTGCGTGGACGCGTCGAGGACCTCAACGACCCGGTGCGCATCGAGCTGATCGCCCGCGAGCAGCAGGGCTACGCCCGTCCCGGTGAGGTCGCCTACGCCCTCACCCCCCCGGAGGTCGAACGACCGCGGATCACGGCGCCACCGGGTGCCTCGCGCCCCGATCAGGACCCCGCCTGGTTCGAGCGGGCCCGCGACGTCGTCACCGGGTGGCTCCCCGGAGGCCGGTAGGCGGGGCGCCCGCGGCCGGTAGGCCCTCGGTGCCGGGCGCACGCCGGTTGCCGCAGGCAGCCGGCCGGCGTACCGTGGGGTGGTGAGGACGGTGTTCGTCCTCGATCACGCGCGCGCCTCGACGACCGTCGACGGCGCACCAGCAGGGATGTCGTCCCGGCGAGGCCGGGTCGACCGGACGGGCCAAGGCGTGTGCGCGTCACGCCGGCGGACCCACGAGGAGTTGATCGCACTGCAGGGACAGATCGTCAAGGGCAAGGTTGTCCGGCTCGAGGAGTACGGGGCGTTCGTCGAGGTCACCGGGGAGGACGGCAGCGTCGTCACCGGCCTGGTCCACGTCTCCGAGGTCGACGCCGATTTCGTCGAGAACATCTACGCCTACCTCGCCGAGGGCGACGAGGTGGACGTCAAGGTCCTCGACGTCAAGGACGACGGCAAGGTCGACCTCTCGATCAAGCGGGCCGACCCCGAGTGGCAGGACGAGGAGACCCCGAACCTGCGCTCCAAGCTGGACAAGGACTTCAACAAGCGCCTGCGCCGTTTCATGCACAAGTCGCAGATGATCCAGGGCGAGGCGCGCCGACAGAAGCGCGGTCGTATCGGGACGTGACCGCGCACGCAGGCTCCCCCCGCGGGCTCGCCGACGCCGTCCAGCGTGATCCGCGCGCCTCCTACCAGCGGGCAGCCGACGCCGAGCCGGTCGGTGCCCGCGAAGCGGCGGTGATCTCGGCGCAACTCGGCCGGCCGGCCCGTGGCGGACCGGCGGTCGTCCACCGCTGCGGGTTCGGGCTCCCCACCGTCGTGCGCGTCGAGCCCCGTCTCGAGGACGGTACGCCGTTCCCGACGACGTTCTGGCTGACGTGCCCGGCGCTGCGTTCGCGGGTCGGGACGCTGGAGGCTGACCACGCGATGGTCGGCCTCAATCAACGCCTCGCCGACGATCCCCAGTTCGCCGAGGCGTATGCGGCCGCGCACGACCGGTACGTCGCGTTCCGCGACGATCTGGGCGGGTCGCTGGCGGGTGACCCCGGCGTCGGCGGCATGCCGCGGCACATCAAGTGCCTGCACGTGCACGCCGCCCACCACCTGGCGACCGGCGACAACCCGGTCGGTGCCTGGACCGTCGACGCGGCCAGCCCCGTGCCGTGCCCGGCGCCGTGCGTCGACGTGGACGCCCCGTGAGGCACCCGTGAGCCGCCGACCACGCGCCGCCGTCGACGTCGGCACCAACTCGGTCCGCCTCCTCGTCGTCGACGGCGACGGCAGGCGCCGGTGCCGCGAGTTGACCATCACCCGTCTCGGGGCCGGGGTCGACCGCACCGGCCACCTCGACGACGCCGCGCTGGAGCGCACCCTCGAGGCGATCGCGGCGTACCGGCGCCGGTGGGAGTCGCTCGGTGTCGACGGTGCCGTCCGGATCGCGGCGACGTCGGCGGTGCGCGACGCCGCCGACCGTGACCGGTTCTTCACCGGTGTGCGTCGGGTCGCCGGGATCGACGCCGAGGTCCTCACCGGTGACGAGGAAGCCGCCCTTGCCTACGCCGGTGTCGTCGCCGGCGTCGACGTCCCCGCCCCCGTCGCCGTCGTCGATGTCGGGGGAGGCTCCACCGAGATCATCGTCGGTGACCCGGAGGGCCGCGTCGCCGCGAGCACGTCGCTGCAACTGGGGTGTGTGCGGATCACCGAGCGCTGCCTGGTCGACGATCCTCCCAGCGATGCACAGCTCGCCGCCGCCGAAGCCGAGATCGAGGCCCGGCTCGCCGAGGCCGACGCCGCGCTGGCGGCCGCCCCGCTCACGACGGCGGCGACGCTGGTTGCGGTGGCGGGGACGGCGACCACGCTCGCCGCGCTCGACCGCGACCTCGCGGCGTACGACGAGGACGCCGTCCACGGTGCGTGGGTGTCGGCCGCCTCACTCGACGCCCTCACCCGGCGGCTGGTCCGGCTGCGCGCCTCCGAGCGGGCCGAATTGGGGCCGGTGCAGCCCGGACGCGAGGACGTGATCCACGGTGGGGCGTTGGTGCTCCGTGCCGTGCTGCGCCGCGCCGGAGCCCCGGGCCTGGTGGTCAGTGAGGCGGACAACCTCGACGGCCTGGCCGCCTCGATCGGGTCGTGACCGGCTCCGCCGACGAATCGGAGGCGTCCCGGTTCTGGCCGCGGCTGGCGGCCGCGCTCGCCGAGGTCCCACGAGAGGATCGCGAGCCCCCCACCGACGCCCGGGTCGGTGCGGTGCTCATCCTCCTCGAGGACACCGCGGCCGGCCCCAGCGTCGTCCTCACCCGGCGCCGCCGCGACCTGCGTTCACATCCGGGGCAGGTCTCGTTCCCGGGTGGGCGCGTGGACCCCGGGGAGGGGCACGTCGAGGCGGCGCTGCGCGAGGCGCGCGAGGAGGTCGGCCTCGACCCCGCCAGCGTCGACGTGGTGGGGGTCGCACCGACGTTCTACATCCCACCCTCGAGGTTCTGGGTCGTCCCCGTCGTCGCGCGGTGGCGGGCACCGCACCGACTCCGCGAGAACCCCTGGGAGGTCGACGCCGTCCTGCACGCCCCGGTGGCGCAGCTCCTCGACCCGGCCCGCTGGCGGCACGCCCCACTCTCGGCCCGGGGCTCCTCGTGGGCGTGGGACCTCGACGACGACGTGTTGTGGGGGGCGACGGCGTTCGCGCTCGCCTCGCTCCTCGATGTCGCGATCCCGGGGTGGCACGGCGGCGTGCGTCCACAGGACCTCGGCGAGGACCGCGCCGTCGCCCCCTGGGAGGCGGTCCCGACGGTGCAGCGCCGGGCCCGCCTCACCGGCGACCTCCCGGTGTGGCGGCAGGAGTCGGTCCCGCACGTCACCCGATCCGTGGTCCGCCGGCTCCGCGGCTGGCTCGCCGAGCGCGGGGTCGGTCAGGCCGTCGCCGCCGAGCACGCCGGTCGTCCCATCGCCCACGCGGTGCGCCGACTCATGGCGGCCCCGCTCGACGAGGTCGCGGTCACCGTCCTCGCCGGCCCGTCGCGCAACGGTGCGGCGGGGCTGGCCGCGGCACGGCTGTTGGCAGCCGGGGGAGCCGACGTCGAGGTCCGACTCCTCGGCGAGCCGCGGATCCCCGACCAGGTCCGACTCCTCGCCGACAGCGGGGTCGCGGTGCACCCCCACGGAAGCGACGCTTCCGACGCCCACGGCTTCGGCGCCGCCCACCCCCCCGGGGACGTCGTCGTCGACGCCGTCCTCGGCCTCGGGGTGCACCCGCCGCTGCACGGCGTCCCCGAGGCGGCGATGGCGTGGATGCGCCGGTACGCGACGCCGATCGTCGCGGTGGAGCTGCCCAGTGGGATCGCCTCCGACGAGGGGCTCAAGGGGCCCTGCATCGCCGCCGACGTCACCGTCGCCCTGGGGCTGCCCCTGCAGGCGTTGCGCGAGCGCATCGTCCACGCCTACCTGGGAGACGTGTACCTCGCCGACCTCGGGATCCCTCCGGCGGCGTGGCGGGCCGTCGGGGTCGACCACGCCCCGACGTTCGCCCGTGGTCCGTTGGTGCGGCTCACCGCATCAGGTCATGGCAGCGACGCGGCCACCCCCGACCAGGGCGAACGTGTCGTGCGGCCGGCGCCGGAGTGAGGGCACCGGCGCCAGGACTCCCGTCGCGCCGGTGCACGTGGCACTAGCCTCCCCGTCGAGGTCCGATCACAAGGAGCGCACGGTGGAGCACGTCCTACTCGGCCGCACGGGGCTACGTGTCTCGCGGGTCTGCCTGGGAACGATGACCTTCGGCCTGCAGTGTGACGAGGACGAGTCACGCGCGATCCTCGACCGCGCCGCCGACGGCGGTGTGACGTTCCTCGACACCGCCGACGTCTACCCGGTCGGTGGCTCGCTGGACACCGTCGGGCGCACCGAGGAGATCCTGGGTCGGTGGCTGCGCGGGCGGCGTGACGACTACGTCGTCGCGACGAAGTGCTTCGGCCGGATGGGCGCCGCACCGTGGAAGCAGGGCAACAGTCGCAAGCACATCCTCGACGCCGTCGACGAGTCGCTGCGTCGCCTCGACACCGAGTACATCGACCTCTACCAACTCCACGGTCCCGATCCCCGCACACCGCTCGAGGAGACGCTCGAGGCGATGGACACCCTCGTGCGGTCCGGGAAGGTGCGCTACATCGGGGTCTCGAACTGGCTGGCCTGGCAACTCGCGCTGGCGGTCGGCCGGGCCGAGGCGCGCTCGCTCGCCGGGTTCGTCTCCATCCAGCCCCGCTACAACCTGCTGTTCCGCGAGTTCGAACGTGAGCTGTTCCCCCTCTGCGAGGCCGAGGGGATCGGGGTGATCCCCTACAACCCCATCGCCGGCGGGATGCTCAGCGGCAAGCACGTTGCCGACTCCGGGCCGACCGAGGGCACCCGCTTCACCCTCGGGGGCGCGGCACAGCGCTACCAGGACCGGTACTGGAACGACCGGGCGTTCGCGACCGTCGACGAGCTGCGGGGCGTCGCTGCCGAGGCCGGGATCCCGCTACCCACCCTGGCGGTGGCCTGGGTGCTGGCCAACCCGGTCGTGACCTCACCGATCATCGGGGCCAGCCGCCCCGACCAGCTGGACGCGACGCTGGCCGCGGTCGACACCGAACTCGACGCGGACCTGCTGGCCACCCTCGACGAGCTCACGGTCGCGTACCGCTTCGGCGACGCCGCCCGCTGACCGGTCGGATCCGCGGGCAACGGTGCCGGGGACGGGAGTCGAACCCGTAGCTGCCACCGATTTTAAGTCGGCCGCCTCTGCCAATTGGGCCACCCCGGCGCGTCCGTCAGCCTAGGAGCGCTGCGAGCCACGCCACGGCGTGTCCGACGTGTTCAGCCCCGGCCGAGGACCCGGTCCCGCAGCTCGGCGCCGATCGCCAGCGAGGCCGTGGCCGCCGGCGACGGAGCGTTGAGGACGTGCAACACCCGCCCGGAGCCGCGGAGGGTGAAGTCGTCGACGAGGTCGCCCGACGGGCTCACCAGTTGCGCCCGCACCCCCCACGGACCGCGGGAGACGTCGTCGACGGTGATCGCGGGGACGTAGCGCTGCACCTCACGGATCATCGCCGAGAGGTTGCGGTCGCGCCAGATCTCACCGACCCCGACCGTCAGGTGCCTGCGGGCCAGCTTCCAGATCCCCGGGAAGGTGGCGATGTCCCTGGCGTCGTCGAGGTCGACGTCGAACGGCCGTCGCCCGGCGCGCGAACCCGCCAGCACCGCGTTGGGGCCGATCCACACCGCGCCGTCGATCCGCCGGGTGAGGTGGACGCCGAGGAACGGCAACCCACCGCCGACGGGGACGGGGTAGATGTTGCTGCGGACCAGGTCGCTGAGCTCGGGGCGGAGCACCAGCCACGAGCCGCGGAACGGCACGATCCGTTCCTCGATCGGCTCCCCGGTCATCGCCGCGATCCGATCGGCCTGCAGCCCCGCGCACGTGACCAGGGTGCGGGCCTCGACGTCGCCGGCGGTCGTGGTCACGCGGACGACGTCGTTGCGCTCGTCGATCCCGGTGACCCGCGTGCCGGTGCGCACCTCGCCCCCGGCGCCGGTCACCAGGCGCTCCAACGTCCGGGCGACGGCCCCGAAGTCGGTGACGGCGGTGGACGGAGACCACAGGCCGGCCACCCCGGTGACGTGGGGTTCGTACTCACGGAGCCCGGCGGCGTCCAGGGGCTCGACCTCGACGCCGTTCTCGGCCGCACGCTGCGCCAGCCGGTGCAGGCCGTCGAGCTCGCTGCGGTCGACGGCGACGACGACCTTGCCGTTCCGCTCGACCGGCACGCCGTGCTCGTCGCAGAACGCCTCCATCTGGCGCTTGCCCTCGGTGCACCACCGTGCCTTCGCCGACCCGGGGGCGTAGTAGAGGCCGGCGTGCAGCACCCCCGAGTTCCGCGACGACTGCTGGGTGCCGACGGCGTCCTCGGCCTCCAGGACGACGACGTGCAGGTCGGGTCGGCGTTCCAGGAGCCGGTGCGCGGTGGCGAGGCCCACCAGGCCACCACCGACGATCGCGACGTCCACGGCTGCCACGGATTGCCTCCTGTGCCGGGTCCACGGCCACCGGCACTCTAGGGGGTAGCTTCGAGATGGCACCGCGCCGTGCCCGGTGCCGCACCGGTCCGGGTCCCACGTCGTCAGGAGTCCGCGTGGGAGACACCTCCACCACGCTGCTGGGCCAGGTCACCGACGAGCACGCCGACGAGATCACCGCACGCCTGGAAGACGCCGGGATCGTGCACTGGGTGAAGCGGTCGGGGGGTCTCACCCGTGTGCTGTTCGCCGGTGACTGGGGGGTTCGCATCTTCGTCGACGAGGCCCGCCTCGCCGACGCCACCGCGATCGCCCGCGAGGTCCTCGAAGGCTGACCGGGGCCCGGAGGTGTGCGGGGCCTACGCGGGCGGGTCGCCGTCGTCGCCGTCGGTGTCCGCCGCGGCGCCGTACCCGCCGCCGCCGGGGGTCTCCACGATGAGGCGGTCGCCCCGGGACAGGCGCACCGTGGCCTTCGGGGCGAGTTCCTCCTCGCGGCCGTCGGACCGGACCACCGCGTTCCGGCCCCGACCGCCGTCACCGCCTCCGGACGCCCCCCACGGTGACGAGCGTCGCCGCTCGGCCAGGACCGAGGCGGTGACGTCGTCGGCGAGGACCTCGAGGACGCGCCGGATCCCCTCGCCGCCGCGGTGCCGGCCCACCCCACCCGAGCCGTCTCGCAGCCGGTACTCGACCACCCGGACCGGGTAGGCGATCTCGAACGCCTCCACCGGCGTGTTCCGGGTGTTCGTCATGTGCGAGTGGGTGCCGTCGGCGCCGGGCCCCCACGGGCCGGCCCCGGTCCCGCCGGCGAGGGTCTCGTAGTAGGTGAACGCCTCCCCGGAGCGGGGATCGACCCCGCCCAACAGGGTGTTGTTCATCGTCCCCTGGCTCGCCGCGCCGACGCGGTCGGGGACGGCCACGGCGAACGCGCCGAGGAGGACGTCGACGATGCGCTGGGAGGTCTCGACGTTCCCGGCGGCGACCGAGGCCGGCGGGCGGGGGTGGACGATGCTGCCCTCCTCGGTGTGCACCGTCAGGCACCGACGCACACCGTCGTTCGCCGGGACGTACGGCGCCGCCACGGCCCGCAGCGCGTACACCGCCGCCGAGACGGTCACCGCCAGCGGGGCGTTCACGCTCCCGGGGACCTGGCCGGCCGAGCCACGCAGGTCCATGGTGACGTGGCCGTCGTCGATCGTGACCGCCGCGACGATCGGGATCGGTCCGACCCCGGTGCCGTCGTCGTCGAGGGCGTCGGCGAAGTGGTAGGTGCCGTCCGGCAGCTGGCGGACGGCGGCGCGCACGGAGCGCTCGGCGTGGTCGAGCGTCGCCGTCATCGCGGCATCGAGCTGGTCGGCACCGAGCTCACCGGCCAGTGTGCGCAGCCGGGTGGCGGTGAGGTGGTTCGCCCCCCGCTGGGCGCGCAGGTCGCCGAGGCGCTCGCGCGGGGTGCGGGTGTTCAGCAGTAGCAGCGCGACGAGGTCGTGGGACTCCTGTCCGGCGGCGACCAGGCGGACCGGTGGGATCCGCAGGCCCTCCTGGTAGATCTCGGTCGCCCCGGCCGGCATCGAGCCGGGGGCGGCACCGCCGACGTCCGAGTGGTGGGCCCGGTTCGCGGCGTACCCGAGGAGCCGCCCGTCGTCGTCGTGGATCGGGGCGACCAGCGTCCAGTCCGGCAGGTGGGTGCCCCCGGCGTACGGATCGGAGACCAGGACCTGGTCGCCGGGGGCGAGGTCGTCGAACGCCGCACGTACGGCGTCGACCGACATCGGCATCGACCCCAGGTGCACCGGGATGTGCTCGGCCTGGGCGACCATCCTCCCCTGCGCGTCGAACACCGCCGTCGAGCAGTCGGCCCGCTCCTTGATGTTGGGGCTGTAGGAGGTGCGCCGCAGCGCCGCACCGGCCTCGTCGGCGATCCCGATCAGGGCGTTGCGCACCACCTCGAGGGTGATCGGGTCGACGGTCGTCATGGTGTCCTCCTCGGCGTCCGGGGACGGGTCACCCGCCCCGTTCGGTGAGGTGCAGCACCCCGTGGTCATCGACCTCGGCGCGCTGCCACCCCGCCACCCAGACGGTGGCGTCGACGCCGACGACCACCGCCGGTCCGTCGAACCTCGCCCCGGCACCGAGGGCGTCACGTTCGAGCACCACGGCCCGGACGGTGGCGCCGTCGACCACGACGTCGCCGGTCCCACGACGGGCGGCGTCGGTGTCTCCGCGGGAGGTGAGCCGGGGCAGCGGCAGGCCCGGGGCGGGGCCTTCCGCACGCACCCGGAGGGTGACCAGCTCGACCTCCTCGCCGCGCTGGTCGTAGCCGTACCGTTCACGGTGGGCGTCGTGGAACGCGTCGATGACGGCGGTCGGGGAGGGATCGCCGTCGGTCGTCGGATCGGGGACCTCGAGCTCGAAGGCCTGCCCGCGGTACCGCAGATCGGCCGAGCGTCGCACCGCCGCGGGCTCGACCCCCTGGGCCCGCACGTCGGCCTCGGCGGCGTCGGCCAGCTCGGCCCAGCCGTCCCGGAGTGCGGCGGCGTCGAGCGCCTCGCCGCGGAGCAGGTGGGATCGGGCCCGGTCCACGGTCACCGGTGCCGCCAGCAGCCCCTGAGCCGACAGCACCCCGGGGTGGGGTGGGACGATGACGTGTGGGCAACCGAGCTCGGCGGCGAGTGCGGCCTGGTGCAGTGGACCGGCACCCCCGAACGGCAGCAGTGCGAACCTCCTCGGGTCGTATCCCCGTTCGACCGACACGACCCGCAGCGCCTCGGCCATCTGCGCGTCGGCGACCCGGACGATCCCCTCGGCACAGGTGACGACGTCGAGGCCGAGCCGGGCGGCGAGGTCGCCCACCGCGTGGCGCGCCGACTCGAGGTCCAGCGGGAGCTCGCCGCCGAGGCGTACTGTCGGATCGAGGCGCCCGAGGACGAGGTTGGCGTCGGTGAGGGTGGGTTCCTCACCACCGGCCCCGTAGCACGCCGGACCCGGGACGGCGCCGGCCGAGCGGGGCCCGACCCGCAACGCGCCGCCGTCGTCACCCCACGCGATCGATCCGCCCCCGGCACCGATCGTGTGGACGTCGGTGGTCGTGACCGCGAACGGCAACCCCCCGATGGTGCCGCTGGCGGTCGTCGCGGGTCGGCCGTCGGCGACCAGGGTGACGTCGGTCGAGGTGCCTCCCACGTCGAACGCGATGACGTCGGGCCAACCGACGGCCGCGCCGAGCGCCGCCGCGCCCCAGGCCCCGGCGGCCGGCCCCGACAGCAGCGTGTGGATCGGCTCGTCGGCCGCGGCCCAGGCGGCGAAGGTCCCGCCCCCGGAGCGCATCACCTCGATATCGACGCCGAGACCCGCGTCGGTGAGCCGGCTGCTCAGGGACCCCAGATACCGCGAGATCCGCGGGGCGACGTAGGCGTTGAGCGCCGCCGTCGACCCGCGCTCGACCTCCCGCAGGACCGGCAGCAGCCGGCTCGAGGTGGTCACCGGGATGTCGAGCCTCGCCAGGGCCTCGGCGAGGCGCTCCTCGTGGTCGGGGCGGAGGAAGCTGAACAGCAGGCTCACCGCCACGGCGTCCGGGGCGTGGCCGTCGACGTCGGCCACGACGCGGCGGACCTCCTCGTCGGTGAGCGGGGTGACGACGGCGCCGTCGGCGCCGACGCGTTCGGCGACCTCGACGACGTCGCCCCGTGACACGACCGGCGGCGGCCGTCGTGTGGCGAGGTCGTAGAGGTGCGGTCGGTCCTGCCGTGCGATCGCCAGGACGTCCCGGAACCCGGCGGTGGTGACCAGCACCGTTCGGGCACCGTCCCGCTCCAGGACGGTGTTCGTCGCGACGGTGGTGCCGTGGACGAACCGGGTCACCCGGCCGGCGTCGAGCTCGAGCCGCGCCAGGCCGGTCAGGATCCCCTCGGCCTGGTCGGCGGGGGTCGAGGGCGTCTTCGCTACGCGCGTACCGTGACGGTCGGCGACGACGAGGTCGGTGAACGTGCCTCCGACGTCGACCCCGAGGACGACCCCCCCGACGCCGACGTCCCCGTCGTCGGGCGAGGGCGACCCGGTCCGACGTGACGGCACGGTCCACCTCCGGGGACGGGGACGGCGGGGCGGGCCAGGCTAGCGGTGTGGCCCGCGGGCACCGCCGCCGTCACGCTAGGCTCCGGTCGGCCCGATGAACCTCGTGTGCCGCAGGGAGCCGTCCGTGCCCACGTCCGCGCCGCCCGTGCGGCTCGCCGTCCTCGTCTCCGGGAGCGGGACGAACCTCGCCGCGTTACTCGAGGCGATCGACCGCGACCCCGCGTTCGGAGCCGAGGTGGTGGTGGTCGGTGCCGATCGTGAGGACGCGGGTGGGCTGAGGCGCGCTGAGGACCGCGGCATCCCCACGCTGGCCCGGCCACTGGCCTCCGGGGACGATCGGGGCGCCTGGGAGGCACGGTTGCGCAGGGACATCGAGGCCCACGACGTCGGCGTCGTCGTCCTCGCCGGGTTCATGCGGATCCTCACCGCGACGTTCCTGGACGCCTGGCCCCAGCGGGTGGTGAACACCCATCCGTCGCTGCTGCCGGCGTTCCGCGGAGCCCACGCCGTCGAGGAGGCACTCGCCCACGGGGTGAAGGTGACCGGCTGCACCGTCCACCTCGTCGACGAGGAGGTGGACCACGGCCCGATCATCGCCCAGGAGCCGGTCCGGGTCGCCGACGACGACTCGGCGGCCTCCCTGCACGAGCGGATCAAGGACGTCGAGCACCGCCTGTTGCCGGCGAGCGTCGCGGCGTTGTGCCAGGGTCTCCTCGAGGTGGACGGTCGTCACGTCCGCTGGCGCACCCCGGCACCCCCCAGTCGTCAGGAGCACGCGTGACCACCCTGCCCACCACACCCGTCACCCGGGCGTTGATCAGCTGTTACGACAAGTCCGGCGTCGCCGAGTTGGCCACCCGACTCGTCGGCCACGGGGTCGAGCTCGTCTCGACCGGTTCGACGGCGAAGGCGATCCGCGACGCCGGGGTCGACGTCCTCGAGGTCGCCGACCTCACGGGGTTCCCCGAGTGCCTCGACGGCCGGGTCAAGACCCTCCACCCCCGGGTGCACGCCGGGATCCTCGCCGACCGCACCGACCCGGCGCACGTCGCCGAGCTCGACGAGATGGGGATCACCGCGATCGACCTCGTCGTGGTGAACCTCTACCCGTTCGAGGACACGGTGCGCTCCGGTGCGTGCGACGCCGACGTGATCGAGATGATCGACATCGGCGGGCCGACGCTGCTGCGCGCCGCGGCGAAGAATCACGGCTCGGTCGGGGTCGTGGTCGACCCGGCCGACTACGACCAGGTGCTCGCAGAGCTGGCCGCCGACGGTGGCCTCGGGGAGGGCCTGCGCCGACGGCTGGCGGCGAAGGCGTTCCAGCACACCGCCGCCTACGACGCCGGGGTGTCGGCGTGGTTCCAGCGTGACGAGGTGCTGCCGGCACAGCTCACGCTCGCGGCCCCCAGGCGAAGCGCCCTGCGGTACGGGGAGAACCCCCACCAGGCGGCCGCGGTGTACGACCTGCCCGGAGCCACCGACGGCGTCGCGATCGCCGAGCAGCTGCACGGCAAGGAGCTGTCGTACAACAACCTGATCGACGCCGACGCCGCCTGGGAGCTGGCCATCGACGTCCCGGCCCCGTGTGTGGCGATCATCAAGCACACCAACCCGGCCGGGCTCGCCATCGGCGCCGCCCTCGAGGACGCCTACGTCCGCGCCCTCGAGGGCGATCCGGTGAGCGCGTTCGGCGGGATCGTGGCGGCGAACCGACCGCTCGACGCGGCCACCGCGGCGCGGATCGCGGAGATCTTCACCGAGGTCGTGATCGCCCCCGGTTTCGACGAGGGTGCCCTGGAGGTGCTGACCGCACGCAAGAACCTGCGGGTGCTGCGGATGCCCCACGCCGATCCGACCCGCCCGCGCCGCCAGGTGCGCACGATCGGTGGCGGCATCCTGGTACAGGAGGCGGACGTCGCCCCCGAGGAGTACGACGACTGGCGGGTGGTCACCTCCCACGGCGTCGACGATGCCCTCCTCGACGACCTCCGTCTGGCGTGGACGGCGTGCAAGCACACCAAGTCGAACGCGATCACGCTGGTCGCCGACGGCCAACTCGTCGGCGTGGGCGCGGGACAGATGAGCCGGGTCGATTCCGTGCGGCTGGCCGTCGAGCGCTCCGGGGAGCGCCACACCGGCGCGGTCCTGGCCAGCGACGCGTTCTTCCCGTTCCGGGACGGGCCGGACGCCGCCGCAGCCGCGGGGGTGCGGGCGATCGTGCAGCCGGGTGGCTCGGTGCGTGACGACGAGGTGATCGCCGCTGCCGACGAGCACGGGGTCGCGATGGTGTTCACCGGCCGCCGGCACTTCCGACACTGACCGCCAGGTGGCTCGTCCGACGGGTCACGGCCGGGGATGCAGCGGTCCACGTCCACCGCGACCCGGGTCTAGGATCCGATCCGTCCGGTGACGACGCCGCACCCGCCGACCCGGAGGACACCGTGACCGCACGCATCATCGACGGCAAGGCCCTGGCCCAGCAGGTGAGGGCCCGGATCGCCGACGACGTCGCGCGGCTCGCCGCCGAACACCGGGTCACGCCGGGGTTGGCGGCGGTCCTCGTCGGTGAGGATCCCGCCTCGCAGGTCTACGTCGGGATGAAGCACCGCGCCACCGAAGCCGCGGGGATGGTCTCGCGGCAGATCCTGCTGGACGCCGACACCTCCCAGGAGGACCTCGAGGCGGTCGTCGCCGAGCTCAACGCCGACGAGTCGATCGACGGGATCCTCGTGCAGCTCCCCCTCCCCGGGCACCTCGACCCCAACCCGGTGCAGGAGCTCATCGATCCGTCGAAAGACGTCGATGCGTTGAACCCCTACACGGCCGGGCGGCTCGCGGTCGGGGAGCCGACGTTCCTCTCGGCGACGCCGTACGGGGTGCTCGAGATCCTGCGGCACGCCGGGGTCGAGCTCGCCGGCGCCCACGTGGTGATCGTTGGACGTTCGAACCTCGTCGGCCGCCCGCTGTCGGTGATCCTGACGCTGAAGGGGCGCGACGCCACGGTGACGTTGGCCCACTCGCGGACACGGGACCTCGCCGCGGTGTGTCGTCAGGCCGACGTCATCGTCGCCGCCGCCGGACGCGCCGGGCTGATCACCGCCGAGATGGTCCGCCCCGGTGCCGTGGTGATCGACGTCGGCACCAACCGCACCGAGGACGGCTCACTCACCGGCGACGTCGCGTTCGACGAGGTCCGTGAGGTCGCCGGTGCGATCACCCCGGTCCCCGGGGGGGTGGGTCCGATGACCGTCACCATGCTGCTGCAGAACACCCTCGAAGCGGCACGCAGCCGACGAGGGCTGCCTCGACGCTGACGCGAGCGCCCCGGCGGCGCGGGGCCGGCCCGACACCGGCGGCTAGGCTCGTGGGGACCACGAATCGCTCGTTGCGAGGAGCCCGACGATGAGTTCGCCCGTCCGAGTGACGGTCACCGGGGCCGCCGGCCAGATCGGCTACGCCCTGGTGTTCCGGATCGCCTCCGGCCAGATGTTCGGCCCCGACACGCCGGTGCAGTTGCGGCTGTTGGAGATCACCCCGGCGCTCGGCGCCCTCGAGGGTGTCGCGATGGAGCTCGACGACTGCGCCTTCCCGCTGTTGGCCGGGATGGAGCTCACCGACGACGCCGCCGTCGCGTTCGACGGCGCCAACGTCGCGTGCCTGGTCGGGGCGAAGCCACGCGGGCCCGGGATGGAGCGGGCCGATCTGCTCAAGGACAACGGCGCGATCTTCACCGGGCAGGGCCGGGCGATCGCGGCGAACGCCGCCGACGACGTCAAGGTCGCGGTGGTGGGTAACCCCGCGAACACCAACGCCCTCATCGCCGCGGCGAACGCCGACGGCGTCGACCGTGGCCGTTTCACCGCGATGGTCCGCCTCGACGAGAACCGTGCGAAGACCCAGCTCGCCAAGAAGGCCGGGGTCCCGGTCGCCGAGGTGACCAACCTCGCCGTGTGGGGGAACCACTCGCCCACGATGGTCCCCGACTACGAGAACGCCCGGGTCTCGTCTCGCCCGCTGACGGAGGTGATCACCGACCGCGACTGGCTCGAGGGGGAGTTCCTCACCACCGTCCAGCAGCGTGGCAAGGCGGTGATCGACGCCCGTGGTGCCTCCTCGGCGGCCTCGGCCGCGAACGCGCTCATCGACCACGTCGCGACCTGGACCGGAGGACGCCCCACCGCCGAGGGCGACTGGACCTCGATGGCGGTGCCCTCCGACGGGTCCTACGGCGTCCCGGAGGGGTTGATCTCGGGGTTCCCGGTCACCACCGACGGTGCCGGTGGGTACGAGATCGTCCAGGGCAT
The DNA here is from genome assembly GCA_007125475.1 of Nitriliruptoraceae bacterium. GTDB lineage: Bacteria > Actinomycetota > Nitriliruptoria > Nitriliruptorales > Nitriliruptoraceae > SLDB01. The sequence continues at coordinate 16,517 of SLDB01000092.1, forward strand.
CGAGGTGTCGCCGACGGCGCGGCAACGGATCGACGCCAGCATCGCCGAGCTCACCGAGGAGCGCGAGGCTGTCGCGGAGATGCTGTGAGGCGGGTGTTCTCCGGCATGCAGCCCTCCGGAGAGCCGCACCTGGGGAACCTGCTGGGTGCCTGGGTGAGCTGGGTATCGCTACAGGACGACGCCGAGTGCATCTTCTGCGTCGTGGACCTGCACGCGATCACCTCGCCGGCCGAGCACGACCCCGCCACGCTGCGCAGCCGCACCCTTCAGCTCGCCACCGGGATGCTCGCCGTCGGGATCGACCCGTCACGTTCCACGCTGTTCGTGCAGTCGCACCTGCACGAACACGCCGAGTGCACCTGGCTGTTCAACTGCGTCGCCGGGTTCGGTGAGCTGCGGAAGATGCCGCAGTTCCGGGAGAAGTCGGAGGGCCGCGGCGAATCGGTGAGCGCCGGGCTGTTCGACTACCCGGTGCTGCAGGCCGCCGACATCCTCCTCTACCACGCCGACGAGGTCCCCGTCGGCGAGGACCAGCGGCACCACATCGAGCTCGCCCGCGACATCGGGCAGCGCTTCAACCACCGCTTCGGTGAGGTGTTCACCCTCCCGAAGGCGGTGCACCCGCCGGCGGGTGCACGGGTGATGGATCTACAGGATCCGACGGTGAAGATGTCGAAGTCGGCGTCGAGCGAGAAGGGGATCGTCCGCGTCCTCGACGACCCCGATCGGGTGGTGAAGAAGTTCCGCAGCGCCGTCACCGACTCCGACGCGGTGATCCGCCACGACCGCGAAGCCAAGCCGGGGGTGTCGAACCTGTTGGAGATCCTCGCGGCGGTGACGGGGCGTGGTGTCGACGACCTCGTCGACGAGTACGCCGGGCAGGGCTACGGCACGTTCAAGGCCGCGGTCGCCGAGGCCGTCGTCGAGCGGCTCACCCCGATCCGACGACGGTACGACGAGCTCGCCGACGACCCCGGTGAGGTGACGCGGATCCTCGCCGATGGTGCCCAGCGGGCACGGGCGATCGCCGCCCCGACGCTGCGGGAGGCCAAGGAGGCCGTGGGCCTCCTCCTCCCGGCGTGAGACCCGACCCGCCCACCTTTCCGCGGCACCGCTGAACCGGGGTGTCGTGGCCGTCGTCGGACACCGTCCGTTCGGGCGCCGGTGCTAGGCTGGCCGCGCCGCATCAGGCCGGTAGGTGGGCGCCCGGTCGGCCCCGGGCCCGGCACCGAACGGCCCGCCGCCCCTCGCAGCATCGCGTGGGGCCCGTCGCCGCCGGCGTCGCACCGCCGTCGGCTCGCA
>SLDB01000277.1 GCA_007125475.1 Nitriliruptoraceae bacterium
GGTGACGTTCTCCGCCGGATACGCGACCGTCGGTGAGGACCCCTCGCAGGCGCTGGCGGCCGCCGACGGCGCCATGTACGCCGCCAAGCGCGACGGCCGCGACCGCTGGTACCGGGCCGACCACGGTGCGGCGCTGACCGACCTGCCGACGACCGACACGCCGATGACCGACACGCATATGACCGACACGCCGATGACCGACCTTCCCCCACCCGGGGCCGGCACCGAAGGCGCCGGGGCTACCGACGGCGACGCTTCGGCGGGCGGAGAGCACACGACCGACTCCCAACGGGCGCCCCGCAGGGAGGCCACGACGGTGGGAGCACCCGGCGTGGACGGGTTCGTCGCGTTCAGCCACCTCTCCGTCCCCGAGGCCGGCAGTGACGACCTCATCGAGGCGTTCGGCGACCGCCTCGGCCGCGTCGAGCGCTGGCCCGGGTTCCGACACCTGGAAGTCTGGCAGGATCACCACGACCCGACCGTGTTCGTGATGGTGACGTGGTGGGAGGACGAGGCCTCGTTCCGCGCCTACATGGGCTCCGACGACCACCGCCGTTCCCACGCGCGGATCTCCTCGGGGCCGCTCCGTCCCCGACCGGAGACGTTCGTGCGCTACCGGGTCGTCGCCCGATGAGCACCGTCGCCACCGACGGCGAGGTCACGGGGTTCCTCGATCGGGCGATCCTCGGGGACCGTTCCGGGGCGGTGCGCCGCGTCCTCGATCTCGTCGACGTCGGCGTCCCCGCCGCCAGCATCATCCAGGACGTCCTCACGCCAGCCCAGCATGAGGTGGGTGAGCGCTGGCAGCGCAGGGAGTGGTCCACCGCCGACGAGCATCTGGTCACCGGGGTGACCCACGCCGCCCTGGAGGCGCTGTCCACCACCCTCCCGGTGGACACCCAGGGGCTCGTCCTCACCGTGTGCGCCGAGGGTGACTGGCACGGCCTCCCCACCCAACTGTTCGCCGAGTCGCTGCGCGCCCGCGGCCAGGGAGTGGTGTTCCTGGGCGCCTCGGTCCCCGCCGACGACGTCGCCACCTCGATCGACCGCCACCGACCCGATGCCGTGACGCTGACCTGCAACCTCGCAACCGCCTACCTCGGTGCCAGCCGGGTGATCGACGCCGCCCACGGCCGCGGCACCCCGGTGATCGCCGGTGGCCGCGCGTTGACGGCTGCCCGATCCCGTCGACTCGGCGCCGACGCCTGGGCCCCCGACGTCGACGCCGCGCTCGCCGTCCTCACTGATTGGCGCCGGCGACCGCCGGTGGTCGAACCGCAGCCGGTCCGACTCGACCCGCGTGCCCTGGATCTCGTCCTGCAGGCCGAACCCGTCGCGGCGGCCGCGTTCGCGACACTCACGACCACCTACCCCTCACTCGCCGACTACGACGCCAGCCAACGCGAGCACACCCACCGCGATCTGGTGCACATCGTCGAGTTCCTCGCCGCGGCCCGGCTCGTCGACGACGACGTGGTGTTCGAGGAGTTCCTCGCGTGGCTCACCGGCGTCCTCACCGCCCGTGGCGTCCCCGTCGAGGCCCTCACGGCGGGGCTCGCGGCGCTCGCGCCGCTCGTGCGTGACATCGACAGCGGCGCTCACCGCCTGGTGACGGCCGCGACGTCGACGGTGTCGTAGGCCCGGACGGCGGACGGGACCGCTCGCGGGGCCGGCTACCCGCCAGCGAGCGCTTCCTCGAGGCGGCGCACCGCCGCGCCGACGGCATCCCGTGCGGTGATCTGTCGTCCGATCCTGACGGCACGGTGCCGCATCGAGTCGTTGCCGAGCACCGCACCGAGCCGACCCGCCAGTGTGTCCCTGGTCAGCCGCCGTCTCGCGATCGGCGCCGGCGCCACCCCGGCCGACTGCAACTGCTTCGCCGACGCGTGCTGGTCGTAGGCGTGGGGAACGACGAGTTGCGCCACCCCTGCACGTGCCGCGGTCGCCGATGTGCCGACGCCTCCGTGGTGGACCACCACGTCCACCCGCGGGAACACCACCGCGTGCGCCGGCGAGGACACGACGTGGACGTCCGACCCCCAGGCACCGACGCCGAGACCCGCCCAGCCACGGGACAGCAGCAGGCGCGCCCCCACGTCGCGGGCTGCCCCGACCAGCACCCGGGTCGTCGCCTCAGGCGCACGATCCGGCATGCTGCCGAAGTCCACGGCGATGACCGGCCCGACTCCGGCCAGGAACGCCTCCGTCTCCGTATCCACGCCCCCGTCGGTGTCCGTGGGCGCGATCGAGCCGACCGGCGGAGACAGCAGCTCGACGTCGGCCGGCGGCGGGTACAGCTCGGGGTCGAACACCGCGATCGTCCGGGACGTGTCGAAGACGTGGGGGTGGACCGCGCGGATCGGGGCGAGCCCCAGCCGGTCACGGTGCAGGTTGATGCGGCGACGGAACACCACGTCGTGGATCACGGAGTTCTGCCGCCAGGCCAAGCGGTTCGCCCACCGCGGCAGGCGCTGAAGCGCCGGGCTGAGCGCAGGGTGGTGTGCGGAGGCGAGGAGGAACACGTTCGGCGAGAGGTAGCGGTACGGCACCCGGACCGCCTCGGCGACCGACGGCGCCGCGTACGCAAGCCCCTGACCGACCACCAGGTCCGCCCGCTCGACACGTTCGACCAGCGTGCCGAACTGCGGGGCCACCTGGGCGGCGAAGAGGCGTAACAGCGCCGGCATCACCGCACGCGGATCAGCCCGGCGGCGCCACGACCGCTCCCCGAACCACGTCAGGGGATCGTCGCCGAGACAGGTGAACGGCACCTCGAGGCGGGCGGCCTCGGCGGCGAGGAAACCCGGCGCGGCGAGTTCGACGTCGTGTCCCCGTCGACGCATCGCCGAGGCGAGGATCAGCGAGGCCTGGGCATCGCCCCGGGTCCCCCAGGCCGCGAACACGATCCGTGCCACGACCGCACCACCCTCCCGGAGAGGCCACCATACTGGCGCCGTCGGCCAGACGAACCCGAACCACGAGGTGCCCCGGTGGAAGGACTCCCGACGCTGCCGGACGAACTGGGATCGGTCACCGACATCGCCCCGCTCGGTGGCGGCGACGTCGCCCGTGCCTGGCAGGCCAGGCTCGCCGGCGGGCGGACCGTCGTGGTGAAGCAGACCCCGTACGACGCCTCGTTCGAAGCAGAGGGGTTGCGGGCCCTGGCCGCGGCCGGGGCCCCGGTTCCGACGGTCCTCGCCGTCGAGACCCACCTGCTGGTGATGGACCACGTCACGGGCCCGCCGGACTGGGAGGCCCTCGGCGCCGCCCTGGCCGGCGTCCACACCCACCACGCTTCGAGGTTCGGGTGGCACCGCGACAACGTGATCGGCCCGCTGCCACAGGCCAACGGTTGGTCGGCGACCTGGGGCGCGTTCGTCGTCGAACGGCGGATCGCACCCCACCTCGACGCCCTCCCTGTCGAGGTGGCGAAACGTCTCACCGCCGCCGGTGACGGCCCGCTTCCGGAGCTCCTCGACGAACACGCACCACCGGCGAGCCTGGTGCACGGCGACCTGTGGACCGGGAACGTCGTCGGCGGTCGCTGGCTCATCGACCCGGCCGTCCACTACGCCGACCGGGAGACCGACCTCGCGATGCTCACGCTGTTCGGTGGGCCTCCCGGCGCGTTCTGGCACGGCTACCTCGACGCGGCCCCGCTCCCCGACGGCTGGGAGCGTCGTCGCCCCGTCCTCCAGTTGGCCCCCCTGCTGGTGCACGTCCGCCTCTTCGGCGACGGCTACGTCCCGGCGGTGATCCGGGCACTCGACGCGGCCGGGTTCGACTGACAGCTATAGGAGCGTCCGGGGCAGCCAACGGACCGCGATGTTCGGCACGGGGTCGGGCGATCGGCATCAGCCCTCGCGAAGCCGACGACCGTCTCGAGGTCTGGTGCGCCACCGGCGGCGACGACGGCGACGACACCCCTGACGGCCTGTCCGGCCGGTACGTGGCGCGTGCCGACGGCTGACGCCGTGGCTGAGCGGGCGTTAGCGTGCGCCGTTGGCAGCCACCGCCCGAGCCGGGGCATGAACCGACGCCCGAACGGCGCCCGAGCCGGAGCCCGAACGGGGCCCGAGCCGGCGACGCCCCACCGTGCACCCAGGGAGCGACCCGTGGTCGTAGACACCCCGACGTTCGCCGAGATCCGCGCCCTCGAACTCCTCGGCGAACCCGACGCCCCCGACGAGTTCGAGGACGTCAACGGCCACGTCAGCATCACCGGCCACCTCGCCACCCATGAGCGCGCGAGTTGGGCGTGGATCGAGGCCCTGGGCCTGCACAGCCCCCGGATCGCGAGCAGGACCGGGATCATGGACCTCGAGCATCACCTGCGGTACCTGGCCGAGATGCGCACGGGCGCCCGGCTCGCCGTGCATCTGCGCTGGCTGGGCCGGTCCAACCGGGTCGTGCACGGGATGACGTTCGCGCTGGACCTCGACGACGAGGTGCTGGTCAGCACGTTGGAGTTCACCTCGGCCCACGTCGACCTCATCGAGCGTCGTGCCGTGCCGTTCGACGACGACGTCGCCGAGCGTCTCGACACCCGGATCGCCGAGGACGAACGGGGGTGGCCCGCGCCGGTGTGTGGGGTGATGGGGGTGTCCCGGCGGTAGGTGGTGCGTCGGCGAGGAGTGAGGCCGGGCACCATCCGAGCCTGGACATCAGGCGGCACCCCGGTTCCCGGCATTGACAGCTCGCACACCATTGCTAGGAAGTCGGTGCGACGAGGCCGGCACACCCGGCATCGTCGCGGATCAGCGATCCGCTCCGATGGTGCCGCAGCGGCGGTGACGATGAGCCTGTCCAGGATCGAAGAGTACGCCGGGGACCGCCTACCGACCGTTGGCGACCACGCCGTGGTGATCGGCGCGGGGGTGGCAGGGCTGGTGACGGCGCGCGTCCTCGCCGATGCGTTCACGCGTGTCACGGTCCTCGACCGCGACACGCTCCCTGACGGGCCCGAGCCCCGACAAGGTGTCCCCCAGGGGCGGCACGCACACATCCTGCTCATCGGGGGCCAGGACGTGATCGAGTCGCTCTGCCCGGGATTCGTCACCGACCTGCACGCCGCCGGCGCCCCCGTCCTGGACCTCAGCCGCGAGTTCGATGTCCACGCCGCCGGAGGGGTCATGGCCGCCGGCGCCGGCGGCATGCCGATGGCGTTCGCCAGCCGCCCCCTGGTCGAGTGGGTCCTTCGCGACCACGTCACCCGTGACACCGCGGTCACCGTCGTACCGGATCACCAGGTCCTCGACTGTCTGGCCTCCCACGACGGCACCGCGGTCGAAGGCGTCACCGTCCTCTCTGACGACGTGCGGTGGGACATCCGTGCCGACCTCGTCGTCGACGCGGGCGGACGCCGGTCACGAACC
>SLDB01000192.1 GCA_007125475.1 Nitriliruptoraceae bacterium
ACGCGACCACGCCCAGCTTGACGAACACCCCGATCAACGACGCCCACGACGCGCCCCGTTCGGCGAACTGAGGCTGGTAGGGGCGGGCGACGTCCAGCGCGCCGCGGTCCTCATCGTGGTGCTCGTCGTCGGTGGTCACCACCGCCTCCGTATCGAATGCCGTAATCGGTTATCGATACTAGCGATGGGCCGGCGACCGTGCGGGGTCGGTACGACGACACGCCGGAACGACGAGGGGAGGCCCTCACCGGACGGTGAGGGCCTCCCGCCTGCCTGCCGGTTTCAGGTTCCGGCGTGTGTGGTCGGTTCGGGTGGGTTGTCGAGGAGGGCGCGTGCGTCGTCCGGGACCACGGCGGCTTCGGGCTTGAGCTGCAGCCAGCCGGCGAAGGCCAGGAGTCCGGAGAAGATCGCGACCATGGAGGTGGTCATCGCGGGCATCGATTCGACGTACGCGCCGGGCTCGAGGCCGGAGGCGAACACCGTGGCGATCGCCGCGATCGCGTTGATCCCGGCGAGGACCACCAGCGGGATGAGTGCACCCTTCGGGATCGGGAGTCCGAACCTGGTGGGGTAGGCGCCGCCGTGCTGGACCCGATCGACCGAGATGTAGCGGCCGGCGTCCAGCGCGATGATCGGAACCATCAGGCCGAGCAGGAACGGCGGGTAGCGGGTGGCGCCGAGGATCATCAGCCCGGCCAGGAACGCCGTGCCCAGGTAGGCCGCCCAGCGGGTGCGGTAGCCCAGGATCAGCATCACGCCGACCGCGAACTGCACGACCCCGAACACCACGGCCCAGAACCCGACGGCCGGGAGGAACGCCACCTCGACGATCCCGGAGAACAAGCCCCAGTGGTTGTCGGCCAGGGTCTGGAAGAAGACTTCGAGCTCCTCGCCGCCGGTCCAGCCGGGCAGGCCGTTGACACCGGGGACGGTGCGCACCCAGATCTCGTGGAGGAACATGAACCCGACGAAGATCCTCAAGGTGGCGACGGTCACGCCGAGCCGGTCCTTGATCATGGTGGACATGTACAGCCCGAACGCGACCAGCCCGATGATCGCGGCCAGCCCGAGGGCGACCATCTGGATCCGTGTGGTCTCCCGGCCGGGGATCGCCAGGAAGAAGTAGACGGCGAGCAGGCTGGTCGCCGCGATCGCCGGCCCCCGGAAGCGTTCACCCACCGGCAGGTTGATCAGCCACCGCAGTGCGTTCGCGCCCCCCGACTTCACGCCGTCGACCTTGTTGAGCAACCAGCCGTCCATGCCGTAGTAGCGGCCCGCGCCGGTGGCGAGCACGAACAGGTGCAACGCCAGGAAGAACGGCGGGATCCGGGAGTTGCCCAGCATGAAGATGCTGATGTCCATGACGATCGCACCGACCGCGGCAGGGCGGACGAACACCCCGACGATGAACGCGATCGCGATCGTTATCTGCGCGATGATCGTGATCCAGCTCGCCGCGACCGCGTTGGGGACCAACACGGCTTCGTAGAACGAACCGAACCATGCCCACGTGCCGTCCGCGATCGCCTCGGCGACGTCCTCGCGGACGACGTCACCGCGGTTCGCGCCGATCCAGCCCGGGTGCACGTCCGAGCCGAACCCCCCGATCTTCCAGTTGTGCCCGACCGTCAACTCGAACGCCCACATCACGCCGAGGAAGATCCGGGCGAACGCGATCGAGGCCGCCTTGGTGACCTGATCCGGTGTCCGCAGCAACCCGCTGCGCGGGTCGGTGTGCGCTGTCATCGCCATCCCTTTGGCCCGCACCCCCGGGTGGGGGCAACGCGGTGCCGGTCACCGCATCACACCGCAACGGCCAGTCCTCGAACAGGGCACGTTGTCACGGATGGCGGGCCGAACGTCCCTGCCGCGAGGGTTGGCGACCCGGATCGCGGTGCCTCGGTCAGCGTGGTGTCACGGCCCCGTCACCACCGTCACCGGCACCCGCACCTCGACCGCCAGGCCGGCGGTGTCCCGGTTGCGTGCGGTCACCGCCGCCCCCAGGATCCGGGCGTGCTCGCGGACGATGGCGAGCCCGAGGCCGCTGCCGGCACCGGCGCGAGCGGCGTCGCCCTTGGCGAACCGCTCGAAGATCCGCTCCAGTTGTGCGTCCGGCACCCCCGGCCCGCGGTCAGCCACCTCGACGACGAGCGTGGAGCCGTCGAGGTCGGCGCGCACGCTCACCGACTCCCCTCCGGCGTGCACGCGGGCGTTGTCGATGAGGTTCGCCACGATGCGCTCGAGCCGCCGACGGTCGGTGCGCACCGTGAGCCCGGAGGGTGCGCGCACCGACGCGGTCGGTAGCCGCTGCGCGGCGACGGCGTCCAGCAGCCGTGCCACGTCGACCTCGCCGGACTCGATGTCGGTCGCGCCGGCGGCGTCGAGGCGGGAGAGCTCGAGGAGCTCCTCGACCAGGTCGCGCAGCCGTCGGACGTCGCGGTCGAGGAGCTCCACCACCCGCCTCGACCCGGGAGCGAGTCGATCGCACCCGGCGGTGAGCTCGGCAGCTTCGTGCACGAGCGCGGTCACCGGTGTGCGCAGCTCATGGGACACGTCCGCGACGAAGCGTCGCTCGCGGTCCCGGGCGGCGGTGAGCTCGTCGATCGTGTCGGCCAGTGACCCCGCCAGGCGCGCCACCCGCCAGCCGGCGATCCCGCCGACCAGCACCAGGACCGCGGACGCGCCCGCCAGCACCAGGCCGAGCTGCGTCAGCGCGCTGTCGACGTCACCGACCTCGGTGAAGAAGTAGAAGTCCGGCCCCGCTGGTTGCTTCCGGGCGGCGGTGACCAGGTGCGGGACGCCGCCGACGTCGAGCCACTCGGCGGCGACGTGCCCGGCGGCGACCAGCTCGATCACGTCGGCGGAGACCAGCTCCGGGGCGGCGGGCACGTCCAGGCCCGAGACGAAGTCCTCGCCCTGACCGAGGTCGACGTAGACGGTCATGTCGCGGCGCTGGAAGTCGTCGGCGAGCCCGGAGGCCTCGATCTCCCCGTGGCGGACCCGCTCGCTCAGCCGCTCCTGGGCGAGCACGCCGACGCCGAACCGGGCCTCCTCGACCGCCCGGTCGAGGACCTCGGCGCGCAGCGAGCGTGACACGAGCACGAACGCCAGCGACGACAGCACCACCGCCGCGACCGTGACCACCCCCACCACGGTGAGCATCAGGCGGGCCCGGACCCGGCGTCCGCGGGGGCCACCGTGCCCGGTCGTCGTGGTCACCGCCGGACCGCCCGGTACCCGACACCGCGGACGGTCTCGATGACCTGCGGGCGGGCCGGTTCGGTCTCGATCTTGGCGCGCAGCCGCTGGACGGTCGCGTCGACCAGCCGGGAGTCTCCCAGGTAGTCGTAGCCCCACACCCGATCGAGCAACTGTTCGCGGGACAGGACGTTTCCGGCGTGCCGGCCGAGCTCGACGAGCAACCGGAACTCGGTCGGGGTCAGCTCGATCCCCTCATCACCGCGTTCGACGGTGTGGGCCGTGACGTCCACCCGGACCGACCCGATCAGCAGCACGTCGTCGGACCGCTCGCTGCGGGTGGCCCGACGCAGGGCCGCTCGGACACGTGCCACCAGCTCCGGCATCTCGAACGGCTTGGTGACGTAGTCGTCGGCACCGGCCTCGAGCCCGACCACGACGTCGATGGTGTCGGACCTGGCGGTGAGCATCACGACCGGCACCGCCGACGCCGCCCGGATCGCCTGGCACACCTCGAGCCCGTCCAGGCCCGGCAGCATCACGTCCAGGACGACGAGGTCGGGGCTGTCGGTGCGGAACCGTGCCAACCCGGCGTCACCCGTGGCCGCCGTGGCGACGTCGAACCCCGCGCCGCGCAGCCCTCGCTCCGTGAGCTCACGGAGCGAGGGATCGTCCTCGACCACCAGAATGCGCGCATCCATCCGGGCAGTATCCCCGTCACACGCGTCGACGGCGAACGGCGCCGACGGCGAACGGCGTCGCCGGGCCGCACCCGGATCCGGCAGCCGCGGGCCGGTCGCCCAGGACGTCGTCCGGGCCCGCTCAGTGGGTGGTCAGGGGGTCGGCCAGGCGTGGGTCGGCGTGAGCGCCCTCCCCGGCCCCGGCGCCCGCCGCGCCGGCGATGAACCGCCGGGCCACGTCGGTCAGCGCTTCGATCCGCTCCGGCGTGAGCTCCGCGCGGGAGAGGACCACCACGCGGCCGTCGTCGACCGCGATCCCGTCGGTCTCCCCGGGCGTATCCAGGAGTGCCCGCCAGGCACCTGAATCGAGGTAGGCGGCGTGAGCCTCGGCCGGTTCAGGCGTCAGCCGCAGACGGGGAAGCACTTCCGGATCGGTCTCGGACTCGTCAGTCACGCGGTGACCGGCCACGGACGCGTCAGCGCAACAGCGCAGGGGCGGGGGAGTCCTTCAGCGTCTGGCCGTCGGCCACGACACTGAACGGGTCCGGCGCTGACGTCAGGTCGCGAGGGATCCGGCGAAGATCTGCCAGGCCAGCGCCGACTTCGCTGCGAGGCTGAGCACCAGGTAGGCCTTCTCGCCGAAGGCGTAGTCGCCCCAGGGGCCGACGCCCCGGTACTGCAGCCACTGGTTGAGCCCGAAGCTCATGAAGAACACGAACAGGGACACGAAGATCCCGATCACGAACCCCGGGAGCTCCTCGGCGCCGACCAGGTTGATCGTCAGCGCCACCCACGGTGCCAGCCCGACGATCGTCCCGAACCAGAACGCGACCATCGTCGTGGTCGGCCGGCCGGGCGGGTTCATCACCTCCTGAAGCCATCCGAACAGGATCATCGCGACGTTGGCGCCGACGATGGCGATCAACGCGGCGATGCCGGTGATGCCGCTGTAGAGGCAGATCAGCACGATCATGATCGACGCGCTGAACGAGTACTCGACCCAGCGGAAACGGTTGATCCCGCGTCGCAGGTCCCGTTCGTAGACGCCGCGTGCGCCGGTGCCGGTGAGCAGGTGGTCGATCGCCGCGAGCGCGAGGAACGCCGCGATCGCCGCGCCGATGGGCACGTCGAACAGCCCGTCCGGGGGTGGAACGTCGGTGCCGGGCGGGCCGGCGGGGAACGAACCCGTCACGGTGATGGCGAAGTCGCTGGCGAGGACGACGATCCCGGCGGCCTGGGCCAGGTGCACGACGGCCAGTGCGAGGTTCCAGCGTCTGAGGTCCGTGAGCCGAGCGGGGGTGACGCCGGTGGCGGCGACCTCCGCGGGCGGTGGCGTCTTCACTCGGCATCGTCTCCGGTCGAGGATCGGGGGTGTCAGGCGTTGGCTGGGTCCGTGCTCGGTCGGGTCCTGTCGACCTGGCTGGACGTCTTGCGCAGAGTGCCCGTGATCGGAGACCTCCGCTCAGGAAAGGAGTCCATCCATGCCCTCGTCCACC
>SLDB01000155.1 GCA_007125475.1 Nitriliruptoraceae bacterium
CGACACCTCGGCCAGCCGTGCGGCGGCCAGATCCGGGCGGCCGCCGCGCGAGACGACCGCGGCGACGTCACTGCCCAGCTCGGCGGCCGCCCACAGCGCGGCCGCCGCGCCGGTGCTCGCGCCGAAGTAGCCGAGCGGAGCGCCCCCCATGTCGGGTTCGTGCTGCAGCCAGCGGGTGGCCGCGACGAGCCGGGCGGCCAGCAGGTCGATGTCGAACACGTTGGCCCGGTCGGTGGCCTCGTCGTCGCCGAGGAGGTCGAACAGGAGGGTGGCCAGGCCCGCGTCGTTGAGCGTGCGGGCCACGGCCAGGTTCCGGGGGCTGCGTCGGCTGCTGCCGCTGCCGTGGGCGAACACGACCACACCGAGCGGGGCGGCCGGGCCGGCGAGCTCGCCGGGGAGCGTGACGCCCCCGGCCGCGGGGATCTGAACCGCACGGCGCGGATCGGTCGCCGGGCCGGGGGTGGTGGAGGCGGCGACTGCCGAGCCGTCGGCCGCGGCCAGCAGCTCGGTGACCTCGGCATCGGTGGTCTGGGAGAAGTCGGTGTAGAACGCGCCGATCGAGGAGAACCACGCCGGGGTCTCGAGGCACACGACCTCGTCGGCGACCTCGGCGAGCTCGGCGAGCGTGTCGGGCGGCGCGACGGGGACGGCCAGCACCACCCGTCGTGCGCCGCGGCGGCGCACGACCTCGATCCCGGCCCGGGCGGTGAACCCGGTCGCGAGTCCGTCATCGACCACCACCGCCGTGCGGCCGGCCAGCTCGACCGCGGCACGCCCCTGCCGGTAGTGCTCGAGCCGGCGCTGCAGCTCACGGCTCTCCCGGCGGGCGACCGCCTCGAGCTCATGGGCCCCCACCTGCGTCCGGCGGATCAGGTCGGTGTTCAGCAGGCGGACCCCGTCCTCACCGATCGCGCCGACCCCGAGCTCGGGCTGCCACGGACACCCCAGCTTGCGCACCACGAGGACGTCCAACGGAGCGGAGAGCGCGCGGGCGACCTCGTAGGCCACCGGTACCCCACCGCGCGGCAACCCCAGCACCACCGGGCGGTCCTCACCGAGGGCCGCCACCGCAGCGGCGAGGTGGCGTCCGGCTTCACGTCGGTCTTCGAACGGCATCGCGACCTCCTCGAAAGCCGTGTGGTCAGCCGCGTGGCGCGGTGCCCGGTCGGGGTGCGCTCACCACACCTCGCCCAGAGACAGGCGGGCGTCCTCGAGTGCGGTGGCCGCCTCGGGTGAGCGCTGCAGCTCCGGTACCGCTACCTCCAGGGCGCGGCAGAGGTGGTCGACCGCGGCGCCCAGGGCACGAACCTGCACCTGCAGGCTCTCGATGCCGGTGTGCAGCTCGAACTCCGCTTCGGTGGGCGGGGCTCCGGCACGTGCGCCGGCGGGCTCGGAGAAGTGGGTCATGCCGGACTCCTGACGGGTTCGGGGGCGGTCTCGGCCGGTTCGTCGGCGCCGGTGACGGTGCCGTAGTGGCCGTCGTAGCGGCGGTAGGCGACCATCCCACGACCGCTGTCGGCCTCGACGAAGAACACGAACCGCAGATCGGCCTCGTCGAGCAGCCGCAGGGCGGTCGACAGGTCCATGCGTGGCACCTCGTGCCGGACGTCCACCGGAGCGTCCATGTCGCTGACGTCAGGCTCCTCGTCGGCGGCCACGGTGAGGCGGTAGCCGCCGTCGTCGAACGCCAGAACGGCGTCCGCCCCCGTGGTCAGCTCGGTGAACAGGACCCAGTCCTGATCGAGCAGGTCCAGGTCGAGCGCGGCCTCGGCAGCCGTCTGCTCACGGAGGGCGTACGACTTGCGCCGGACCACCTCGCGCTCGGAGACCGGACGCGGGAACCATTCCGGGCGGTCGGTCGGCAGGGCACCGTGCCGCCATTGACCCGGGGGGACCTCGGCCGGCTCGTGCCGACGGGCCCGGCGCTTCTCGGACAGCGTCTCCAGCCCCTGGCGCAGCTTCTCCTCAAGGAGGTCGATGGCCTCCAAGTGGGTGCCGGCGGCCACGTGCGCTCGGACCAGCCGGCCGTTGACGTCCAGGTTGGCCTTGGCCACCGCGGGTCGCTCCCGGCTCGGTGCGTTCTCGTGCGCCAGGGAGACGCGGGCGAACAGCACCGGCGCCGGGGCCAGGCGCAGTATGGCGCCGACCTTCTCCTCGGCGTACTCGCGGGCGCTCGGGCTCACCTCACCGTGCGCCACCGCGACCTGGATCACCGGCTCACCACTCGTCATGGACACCTCCACGGTCTCTGGTCCCTGCAGCGTCATCCCGATGAGCGCCGGAGGCCAGGGCCACAAGACACCACTACCGATCCGAACCCGAGCGCGATGCGGGCATCGGGGAATCGGCGGGAGACGCGGGCGAGGTCGGCCGCATCGGGCACGCGCCGCACCACGCCGTCCCGGTAGGCGCGCAGGGAATGCTTCCCTGCCACCCGGTGGACGCCCAGGCGGGTGAGCATGCGTGGGCTGCGGCCCTGGGCGACATCGAGGATGGCCCGCTGGCTGGAGATCCCGTGGCCCGGCGGACCTGCTGGGTGGTCAGCCAGGGATGGAGTCGACCGGCAGCCGGCCAGGCCCACCAGAACGACCCTCACTGCGGGGCGGCCGAAGAGGTCGGGGCGGACCCGCGAGACCGCGTCCTCGTCGCTACACCGGATCCGGTAGGGACCGTATCCAGTGCGAACGCGGTGTTGGAGGGACGTTCGGCACTAGTGGGCCACACTCGCCGTTGATTGGCTCCGGGGACATGCATCCCGACCGAGGAGGCCAGCATGGAATCGGTTGCCCGAACCACCGAGATCAGCGCACGCTCCGAGACGAGCTTCGAGGACGCGATCCGCGTTGGGATCGAACGGGCCACGCAGTCACTGCGAAATGTCCGTGGTGCCTGGGTCAAGGAGCAGGAGGTCAAGATCGACAACGGTGAGATCACCGCCTTCCAGGTCATCATGAAGGTGACGTTCGAACTCGAGAATTGAGACCTGAGGGAGCGGACCCCGAGCTGCGAAGTTCGGGGTCCGCCGTTGCTCGCCCTCGTCACGGCGCGGTGGCCGAGGAGCGAACCGGCGACATCGACCGAGCCGCCGATCGCACACGGCCCACTCGCCGAGCAGAAGACGCGATCCGCGTCGAGGACGACCTCCGCGCACCTGGCTGACCGGGAGACGGGATACGTCGGCGATGCGTGCGTGCCCGAACCGGTCGCGGATCAGACCGGCTCCGCGCTCGTAGGCGCATGCATCCGGCCGGGCGGTAGGCGGACCCGGTCCGCGGTCTGGACCCGAGCTCGGGCCCGTCCTTCATCATCGCAGGCCGTCGGGCTACCTCGTCGCCGAGGCGGCTCGGGACGGTGTCCCGGATGCGTGCGAACCCTCCCGGTGCGAACTCCACGGATCGAGGCTGGCCATCAGTGCCGGGGCGAGCTCTGCCCAGTGGTGGTTGCAGAAGTGGAAGTCCTGCCCGTGGACCTCGGTGTGCTGGATGGCGATTGCCGGGCAGTCGCCGCGGTCGCACGTGAGGGGGACTGCCATGTCGATGAGCTCCCGCGTCGAGGTCTGACCGGAGCATGCGGTGCTCACGGTGGGCTGTCCAGGCGCGGTGGACTCGAAACCGCCGGGTCCTTCGGCCCTGCGCGGGCCTCGAGGTCGTGGTGTGGTGGTGGCCAGCCCACGGCTCACCGGGCCTCGAGGAGCCCCTGGTGGTGCAGCCGGTCCAGCAGGTGCACCAGCATCGTCGCCGCCTGGTCGCGGCGGACGTCGGCGTCCGGGTCGAACACCCCGGGCCTGCGGCCGTTGACCAGCGACAGCGCCGAGGCTGAGGTGATCCCGTCCCGATCGACGGAGCCGGCGATGTCGTCGAATACCGGCCCGGCCACCCTCGCCTTGGCGCCGGCGACGTGCTCGGCCGCCCGGGCGACCACCCCCGCGAACTCGCCGCGGGAGACCACCGCCGTCGGCCGGTACGCCGACGAGCCGGCGTCGCCGCGGACGATCCCGACCGCGGCGAGGGCCTCGACGTTGTCGCGGTGCACGTTGCCCTCGAGGTCGTCGAAGCTGCCCACCGACGGGGTGGCCGGCCGCAGACCGGCCTCGTCAAGGGCGTTGGCGACGAGCGTGGCGACCTGCGCGCGGGTCAGGCCCAGCTCCGCGCCGAACCGCGTCGGCGTGACCCCGTTGGTCACCCCGGTCGCGACCAGGCACCCCACGCCACGGTGGTGGGTGTGCGCGGCGTCGACGTCGGCGAACACCACGTCCGTGCTGCTGCGGCACACCGGCACCGGGCCACCCACCGCGGCGAGCAGCCCGCCGGCCCGCGGGATCGCCCCCGTCACCGTCTCCGACGCGCCGGGAAGCGGACGGGCCGAACGCCGCACCGCGTCCAGCAGCTCGGCGGTGGAGGCGCCCGGGGAGCGCTGCACCGCCAACGCCACCGCCCCGGCGACGAACGGCGCCGCCATCGAGGTGCCGCTCATCGACGCCAGACGGGCACCCGGCACCGTCGACACGATCCGGTGACCGGGGGCGGCGACGTCGACGGTGCGCCGCCCGAACGAGGAGAACGACGCCAACGCCCCGGCGTGGTCGACGGCGGCGACGGTGAGCTGGTTGACGATGTCGTCGGCGGCCGGGTAGATCGGGGTGGTGGTGTGCGAGACGCCTTCGTTCCCCGCCGAGGTGATCACCGGCAGGCCGGTCGCGGCGATCGCGGCCCGCAGCGCCGTGGACGGCTCACGCCCGCCGAAGCTCAGGTTCACCACGTCGGCGCCGTTGTCGGCCGCGTAGCGCAGCGCCAGGATCGCGTTGGAGGCCCAGCCGGACCCGTCGTCGTCGACGAACCGCAGCACCATCACCTCCGCGTCCGGGGCGACGCCACGGAACCCGGAGTCGGCGTGGTGCCCACCGGCGATGATCCCGGCGACGTGGGTGGCGTGCACGTCGCGGGGGTTGCGGATCGAGACGTCCGGGGTGTTGCGGGTGAAGTCCCAGCCGTGGACGTCGTCGACGTAGCCGTTGCCGTCGCTGTCCCGGCCGTTGGCCGACTCGCGCGGGTTCACCCAGAACCGGCCGTGCAGCAGCGGGTGGTCCAGGTCGACCCCGGAGTCGATCACCGCGACGACGCTGCCGGCGCCGGTGGCGTGCGGGCGGGCCTGGTGGGCGCCGATGTCGACGCCGCGCCCCCCGGGGGTGCCCTGCACCGCCTGGCCGGTGTTGTGGATCCCCCACGCCGCGGTGCTCTGCGGGTGCAGCCGAACGTCCTCCTCGACGGCGAGGACGCCGGGGCGGGACCGCAGCGCGGCGGCGACGGTGACCGCGGTCGGGTGGTCACGCACCTCGAGGACGTCCACGCCGAGCGCCGCGTCGGTGGCGGC
>SLDB01000022.1 GCA_007125475.1 Nitriliruptoraceae bacterium
CTGTGGTGGCGCTGCCCGTGGCGCGGACGGCAGCAACTACGCTCCCGTTCCGAGCCGACGAGGAGGAACAGCGTGGAGGTCCGGGTCGACGGGAAGGTCGCGGTCGTCACCGGCGCGAGCCGGGGGATCGGGGAGGCGACGGCGCGTGAGCTCCTCGCCAGCGGCGTCGAGGGGATGATCATCACCGGCCGGCGCGCCGAGACCCTCGAGGAGCTCGCCGCCGACCTCGGCGATCGGGTCGTCCCGGTGGTGGGCAGCGCCTCCGACGAGTCCCACGTCGAGGCCGCGATCGGTACCGCCGTGGACACCTTCGGCAGCTGCGACCTGTTGGTGAACAACGCCGGGACGAACCCGGCGGGCGGCTCGATCGTCGACGTGGAGATGGGGGCGATCGACAAGACCTGGGAGGTCAACCTGCGGGCACCGCTGCTGTGGGTGCGGCACGCCTGGCACGCCTCGATGAAGGACCACGGTGGCGCGGTCGTCTCCACCGGGTCGGTCGGTGGGTTCGCTCCCAGCCCGCTGATCGGTGCGTACAACGTCTCCAAGGCGGCGTTGCACCACCTGACCCGTCAGCTCGCCCACGAGCTCGCCCCCCGGGTCCGGGTGAACGCCGTCGCCGCCGGGGTCGTCAAGACCCGTCTCTCCGAGCTGCTGTGGAGCGAGAAGGAGGAGGCGACCGCGATGACCCATCCGCTGCAGCGGCTGGGGACCCCCGAGGACGTCGCCAAGGCCATCACCTTCCTCCTCTCGGACGCCGCCGACTGGATGACCGGCGTGATCCTGCCGATCGACGGGGGGGTCAGCGGCGCAGCCCCGAACCTCTCCGAGGACGCCTAGGTCCCGCCGTGTCCCACCTCGTCGTCGTCACCGGAGGCTCGGCCGGGATCGGCCGTGCCGTGCTGCACGCCGCCCCCGCCGATGCCCACCGGGTCGACGTCAGCCGCCGAGGTGCCGACGGCCCGGTCGACGAGCACATCGCCGCCGACCTCGCCGACCCCCAGGGATGGCGGACGGTCGGCTCCGCGCTTCGACGGCTCGTCGGCTCCCGCTCGTGGGAGCGGGTCTCGTTCGTGCACAGCGCCGGGACGCTGACCCCGATCGGGTTCGCCGGTGAGGTCGACGACGAGGCCTACATCCGCAACGTGCTGGTGAACTCGGCGGCGACCCAGGTCCTGGGCCACCTCGCCCTCGCGGCGCTCGCCGACCTCGACATCCCCCGGGAGGTGCTGATGCTCTCCTCGGGTGCGGCCCGTCGCAGCCGTCCCGGGTGGTCGTCGTACGGGGCGGCGAAGGCGGGGTTGGAGTCGTGGGTCCGCACCGTCGGTGACGAGCAGCGACAGCGCGGCGGGGTGCGGGTGATCGCCGTCGCCCCCGGTGTCGTGGCCACCGCGATGCAACGCGAGATCCGTGACACCGACCCGGCGTCGTTCCCGGGTGTCGAGCGCTTCCGCCGGCTGCACGAGGCCGGCGAGCTCGCCGACGTCGCCGACGTGGCGGCCCGGCTGTGGGAGGTCCTCGACGACCGCGAGCGGTTCACCGGCGGGGACGTCCTCGACCTGCGGGAGGTGACCGGTGGCGGACGGTGACCGCGACTCCGACGCGCCCGCCGACGGTGCGGTCCACGGGCCGCTCACCGGGATCCGGGTCGTGGAGCTCGCCGCGATCGGGCCGGCCCCCTACGGGGTGATGCTCCTGTCCGACCTCGGTGCCGAGGTCGTCCGCATCGACCGCGCCAGCGACGTCCACCACCCCGAAGGTGCGAGTCGCACCTCCATCGGGATGAGCCGGAACCGTCGGTCGGTCGCCGTCGACCTCAAGCACGACGAAGGCGTCGCGGTGGTCCGCCGGCTGGCCGCCGAGGCCGACGTATTCGTCGAGGGGTTCCGGCCGGGGGTCGCCGAACGCCTCGGGGTCGGCCCCGATGTGCTCTGCAGCGCGAACCCGCGGCTGGTCTACGCCCGGATGACCGGGTGGGGTCAGGACGGGCCGCTGGCCGACCGCGCCGGACACGACATCGACTACGCCGCCCTCGCCGGTGCGCTGCAACCGGTCGGGCGGCCCGACGACACCCCGCCTCCGCCACTGAACTTCCTCGCCGACTTCGGGGGCGGCGGGGTGTTCCTGGCGCTGGGGGTGCTGGCGGCGCTGTTCGAACGGGCCGGGTCCGGCCGTGGCCAGATCGTCGACGCCGCGATGGTCGACGGCACCGCCTCGCTCACCGCCTTCCTGCACGGGCTGCTGGCCGACGGGGCGTGGACGCCGCGGCGCGGGGCGAACCTGCTGGACGGTGCCGCACCGTTCTACGACACCTACCGGTGCGCCGACGGCCGGTTCGTGGCGGTCGGAGCGATCGAGCCCCAGTTCTACGCCGCCCTCCTCGACGGGCTGGGGCTGGACGCCGCCGAGTGGCCCCAGCACGACCGTTCCCGCTGGCCGCAGCAGAAGGCCGAGCTCGCCGAGATCTTCGCCACCCGCAGCCGCGACGAGTGGGAGGAGGTCTTCGCCGGCAGCGACGCCTGCGTCGCCCCGGTCCTCGAGCCCCGCGAGGCCGTCGACCACCCGCACAACCGCGAGCGGGGGGTGTTCGTCGACGTCGCCGGCACCACCCAGCCGGCTCCGGCGCCCCGGCTGGAGCGCACGCCGGGGACGGTGCGCCGCCCGGCGCCGGCCCCGGGCCAGCACACCGACGAGGTCCTCGCCGAGTTCGGCTACGACGCCGCCGACCTCACCCGACTCCGTCGCGGTGGCGCGGTCGCCTAGGGCCCCTGGCCACCGTCGTCGCCGGCGTCGGTTCCGGCGGTCGCCCCGCCGCCATCGTCACCGTCATCGTTGTCGCCACCACCGTCTTCGCCACCACCGTCGTCGTCCGCCGGCGGCGCGTCGCCGTCGTCGCCACCGTCCCCATCACCGTCATCGGTGGGCTCGTCGTCGGGCTCGTCCGCGTCGTCGGCGGTGTCGTCCTCGTCGGGTTCGGGCTCACCGAGGACCTCGACGCACGGACGGCCGCGGAAGTCGACCGGTTCGTCGAGGACGTCGGGGACACGGCCGAACTCGTCCGGGCCCGACGGCGGGTCGGCGAACTCGTACCCGTCCGGGCAGGGTTCGAGCTCGGGCTTGACCTCGACGCAGGGTCGACCCTCGTCGTCGGTGATGTCGACGAGGACGTCCGGGAAGAACCCGTCCTCGTCGGCCGAGGACGGCGGGTCGGCGAAGCGGTACCCGTCCGGGCACGCCTCGTCGGCCTCGCCGAGGGCCTCGAGGTCGTCGCCGGGGGCGACGAACGACGCCGGCTCCAGCCCCTCGACGGCCTCTGCCATGTACGCCCCCCACAAGGGGGCGGCCAACCCACCGCCGGTGGCGTTCTCCGCCTCGATCGGGGTGTTGTCGAGGTTGCCGAGCCACACCGAGGTCGACAGTTGCGGGACGTACCCGGCGAACCACACGTCGCGGCCCTCGCTGGTGGTGCCCGTCTTCCCGGCCACCGGCCGGTCCTCGAGGGCGGCGGCGGTCCCGCTGCCTTCGGTGACGACGTCGACGAGGACGTCGGTGAC
This sequence comes from Nitriliruptoraceae bacterium, assembly GCA_007125475.1. Classification (GTDB taxonomy): domain Bacteria; phylum Actinomycetota; class Nitriliruptoria; order Nitriliruptorales; family Nitriliruptoraceae; genus SLDB01. The sequence goes on from SLDB01000022.1 coordinate 3,555, forward strand.
GTGGCGGGAGACCTCCAGCGGCGTGGTCTGCTCGCTGTGACGCGGTGGTTCGTAGACGACGTTGCCGTCGGCGTCCTCGACGCGGGAGACGACCCGCGGCCGTGAGCTCACCCCCTCGGCGGCGTAGGTGGCGTACCCGGCGGCGACCTCGACGGGGGAGAAGCCGTCCTGCCCCAAGGTGAGCCCGGCCAGGGGGCGCATCGTGTCGCCGTCGCCGCGGTCGGTGGCGAACACCTCGTCGTTCTTGCTGCGGGGCATCCCGGCGCCACGTGCGGCGTCGATCACCGCCTCGCGGCCGACCTCCTCCTGCATCTGCACGTACACCGTGTTCGTCGACGAGGCGGTGGCCTGGCGGACCGACTGCTCGCCGAAGCTCACCCCGCCGAAGTTGCGGATCGCGGTGGCGGCGTCGTCGATCTCGATCTCGTCGGGTGCCGGGAACCGGGACTCGGGGGAGTGACCGGCCTGCACGAACGCGTGCAGCGTGAACGGCTTGAACGTCGAACCGACCTGGCGGACCGAGCGCACCGCGGTGTTCAGCGGCTGGGTGTCGATGCCGGGGCCACCGACGAGGGCCCGCACCCCGCCGTCGGCCGGGTCGATCGTCACGATCGCCCCGGAGTCGGTCGGGCCGTCCTCGACGGCGGTGGTCAGGTGACGCTGGGCCGCCTCCTGCATCCGCTGGTCGAGCTCGGTGTGGATCACCAGCCCGCGGAAGAGCTCGCCCTGGGCGAACTCGGGGCGCTGACCGAGCTCACGTCGCACCTGGTCGAGGTAGTAGGCGTTCGGTCCCCGGTCCAGCCCCCGGCGCTGGGTGACCTCCGGCAGGCCGAGCTCGACGAGCTCGTCGTGCTCGGCCTGCGTGAGCGCGTCGATCTCGAGCATGCCGTTGAGGGTGTAACGGCGGCGCTCTTCGGCGCGTTCGGGGTTCTCCAGCGGGTCGAAGGCCTCGGGGGCGGCGATGATCCCGGCCAGCAGCGCGGCCTGGTTCACGTCGAGCTCACCGGCCGTGGCGTCGAAGTAGGTCCGCGCGGCGGCTTCGATCCCGTAGGTCCCGCGGCCCCAGTAGATGGTGTTGAGGTAGAACTCGAGGATCTCGTCCTTGGTGAACTCCCGCTCCATCTTCAGGGCCAGCGCGGCCTCCTCGACCTTCCGCGTGTAGGTCTGGTCCGGGGTGAGCTCGGCGTTCTTGATGTACTGCTGGGTGATCGTCGAGCCGCCCTGCTGGACGGATCCGGCCCGGACGTTGGTGAACAGCGCCCGGGCGATCCCGGTGAACGACACCCCGTGATGGTCGGCGAAGCCACGGTCCTCGGCGGCCAGGACGGCCTCGCCGACGTGCGCCGGGAGCGTGGCCAGCGGAACGTCCTCGCGGGTGACGTCGCTGGCCAGTCCGCCGACCTCGGCGCCGTCGAGGTCGAGGACGACCGAGGAGCGCGCTGCGATGTCGTCGGGGAGCGGCACCGACGAGAACACCAGGTAGAACGCCAGCAGCCCCGCGCCCCCCGCGATCACCAGCGGGATCACCAGCAGACCCCACAGCCATCGTCGGATGCGACGACCGCGCCTGCGGCCCTCGCCGCCGCGTGACTTCTCCGCCATTCGGACTCCGACCGGCGGCGCTCGGACGCCGCCGCTCGGTGACGAACGGTACCGGCTGCATCCCGATCGCTAGCCTGCCCGGGTGATGTCCAACGCCCCGGCCGACCCGGAGCCCTCGCCGTGACCGGTGTCGTGGGGCTGACCCTCGTGGCGGTGCTCATCGCCGCCAACGGCGTGTTCGTCGCCGCCGAGTTCTCCCTGGTCTCGGTGCGCCGCCCCGGGGTCGAGGAACGGGCTCAGCGCGGCGACCGCCGCGCCCGGATGGTCTCCCGCGAGCTCTCCGACATCTCGTTCGCGCTCTCGGTCGCGCAGTTCGGGATCACCGCCACCTCCCTGGTCGTCGGTTACCTCGCCGAGCGGGCGTTGGGCGACACCGTGATCCGACCCGTCCTCGACGCCGTCGGCGTCCCCGAGCAGGCCGCGATCGGTGTGGCGGTCACCGGCGCGTTCGTCGCCTCCACGATGCTGCAGATGCTGCTGGGGGAGTTGTTCCCCAAGAACCTCGCGATCGCCCGGCCCCTGCCGGTGGCGCTCGCGGTCACCCCGTTCACCCGGGGCTTCGGGCTCGTCTTCGGTCCGGTGATCCGCGTGTTCGACGCGGCGGCGAGGTCGGTGACCCGGCACGTCTTCCGCGTCGAGGTCTCCCCCGAACTCGAGGCGGGGCACAGCCTCGACGAGCTGGCCCGGATCATCGCCGTCTCGGGGGAGGAGGGGAGCCTCACCGAGGATCAGACCCAGCTGCTGCGCCGGGCGGTGGCCCTCGGTGACCGACGGATCGGCGAGGTGATGATCCCCCGGCCCGACATCGTCTGGATCGACGCCGACGCCACCCTCGCCGACCTCCGCGACGCCGCCCGCCGCACCGGTTTCAGTCGCTTCCCGCTGCGCGGGGAAGGCGATGACGACGTGGTCGGCAGCGTCCACGTCAAGGACCTGATCGGCGTGGACACCGCCGAACAGCAGCGGATCGGGGTGCGCGAGGTCGCCACGCCGATGCTCATCGTCCCCGAATCGGCACCGCTGCGACGGCTACTGGCCGGGTTGCGCCGGGAGCGGCGGACCGCGGCGCTGGTGATCGACGAGTACGGCTCGACGGCCGGTCTGGTCACCCTCGAGGACGTCCTGGAGCAACTCGTCGGCGATATCGAGGACGAGCACGACCGGGCCGGTCACCTGGTGCGACGCCTCGGCGTCGGGCGCTACCTCGTCAGTGGCGGCCTGCGTGCGGATCGCGCCGGGGACCTCATCGGCGTCGAGCTCCCGGAAGGGGAGTACGACACCGTGGCCGGGTTCGTCCTCGACCGGCTCGGACGCATCCCGGAGGTCGGCGACGACTTCGTGCATGACGAGGCGACGTTCACCGTCACCCGCGTCGAGGGGGTGCGGATCACCGAGGTGGCGGTCCGACGTGCCGCGCCGGCGTCGGGAGCGACGCCGTGACCGGGGTGCTGGCAGTGACCGCCGCGGACGCCGTCCGCGCCGACTTCTCCTGGTGGGCGGTCGGCGCCGGCCTCGTGCTGCTGCTGGCCAACGGGTTCTTCGTCGCCGTCGAGATCGGGCTGCTGGCGGCGCGACGCACACGGATCGAGGAGGCCGCCGACACCGGCGACCGGCGGGCGGTGGCGGCGTTGGCCGCGCTGCGGGAGTTGTCGGTGACGTTCTCGGGGGCGCAGCTCGGGATCACGATGTGTTCGCTGGGGTTGGGCGCGATCGCCGAGCCGGCGCTGGCGGCGTTGCTGGCCGACCTCCTCGGCGGGGCAGCGTTGCCGCCGGGGCTGATCCCGCTGATCGCCGTGGTGATCGCGCTGTCGGTGACGGTGTTCCTGCACATGGTGATCGGCGAGATGGCGCCGAAGAACCTCGCGATCGCCCGTGCCGAGGCGGTGGCGTTGGCGCTGGCCCGCCCGTTCGCGGTGTTCGTCGCACTGCTGCGGCCGTTGATCGTCCTCCTCAACACCGTGGCGAACCTGCTGGTGCGGGCGGTGCGGGTCGAGCCCGTCGACGAGCACCAGCTGGTGCACACCCCCGACGAGCTCGCCCTGGTGCTGGTCGAGTCCCACGAGCACGGCACGATCGCTGCGCAGGACGCCCGGGTGATGGGTGCGGCGCTCCGCCTGGGAACGATCGACGCGGAGGCGGCGATGACCCCGCGGGTCGATCTCGACGCCGTTGCGGACACCGCCTCCCTGGCGGAGGTGTTGGCCGTGGCGCACGAGACCGGCCACACCCGGATCCCGGTGTTCCACGACGACATCGACCACGTCGTGGGGCTGGTGCACGTCAAGGACGTGTTGATCCGCGACGACGAGAGCGGACCGATGGAGGTCGCGGCGCTGCGTGAGGTCCCGGTCTCCGAGGTGCTGCGGCCGGTCCCGGCGGTCCCGGTCTCGCGTGACCTCGAACAGCTCCTCAAGGACATGCGCGAGGACCGGGCACACGCCGTCGTCGTCGTCGACGAGTTCGGGGGCACCGCCGGGATGATCACCCTCGAGGACGTCCTCGAGGAGCTCGTCGGGGAGATCATGGACGAGTTCGACGACGACGACCCGGGCGCGCGGTCCGGCGCCGAGGTGTGGGTCGTCGCCGGCACACGCCGGCGCGACGAGGTCGTCCGCGGCATGGGGGTGCACCTCGAAGGCGGCGACGCGGAGACGGTCTCGGGATGGATCGTCGAGCGCCTCGGCCGCCTCGCCGAGGCCGGCGACCGTGTGGTCACCGACGACGGCTGGGTCCTGACCGTGCTCTCGTTGGAGGGGCGCCGGGCCGGGCAGGTCGAGATCCGCCGCCTCCCCGCCACGGCGTGGGGACACGAGCCCGGGTGACCCTCCGGGCGCCAGCCCGACGACGTGATGCCGGCCGGCGCGGGGAGGCGAGCACGCAGCCGCGCAGCAGTGGACCTGCGCCGTCCGGCCGCCTCAGTCGAGACGCCCGTCGGCGCGTGCCTCGGCGACGAGGCGGTCGACGTTGCCCGGGTCCCCGGGGTGCTCGGCGAGGAGTTCGTCGCGGCGCAGCCGGAAGGCGACCCCCAGCTCGGCGCGCAGCTCATCGGGGACCTGTTCGCGCGCGGCGTTGAGGACGTCGCGCTCCTCCTCGTCGAGGTGGTGGGTGACGACCTCCGAGAGCTCCTCGAGGGCGGCTTCGAAGGTGTCGTCGTCGGCGTCGGCCACCTGCTGCAGCCGCTGCAGGGCGAGGTGGCCGTCGGCGTGCTCCTCGGCACCGTGGGCGATCTCCTCGGCATCCTCGGGAGCGGTTCGCTGCAGCCGGGGGTAGACCGCGTCCTCCTCGGCTTCGGCGTGGGCGACGAGGAGGTCGGCGAGCTCGGCCAGTCTGGCGGCACGGTCCTGCTCGCGGTTGCGCAGCTCGCGCAGCAGCTCCTCGAACAGGCGATGGTCGGCGAGGATGAGCTCGACGACGTCATCGGTGGCGGTGGCGCCCGCCCCTCGGGCGGCGATGGGGGTCGGCACGAACTCCTCCTCTGTGGCGATCGACGCCCGGATCCCGGGCTGATCGGCAGTATGCGACGCGCCCACGCCCCCGTCCGGCCCGCGCCTCCGCCGTCCGGCCATGGGCCGGTGGTCCCGCCCGGACACCACCTCTCGGACAGCCGTCCAGTCTGCGGGGCCGGGCGCGTTTCCCCGCCCCCGAGGATGCGTCACCCTGCGCACCGCACCGAGGAGGACCGCGCGCCGCCGGCGCACGGCCTTCAGGCCACAAGGAGGTGCATCATGCTCACCCTCGGCGTCCTACTCCTCATCCTCGCGGTGATCTTCGACATCGGGGTGCTGTGGACGATCGGGATCATCCTCACGGCGATCGGCCTCATCCTCGCCGTCCTCGGCGTGCTGGACCGCGCGATCGGCCCCCGCCGGTACTACTGGTGACCGTGGCCACACCGCTCACCCGATCGCTCACACGATCGGGAGCCCCCCCGAGCGCTTCGGGTCCGCGTCACTGAAGACGTCGCCGGCCGCCGGCAGTGCGTCGACGGCGTGCTGCATCGGGTGCAGGAACGGCATCGCGGTGGGGTCCAGCTCCTCGTCGGGGACGAACTCCTCGAGGGCGCCCTCGGTGTCGAACCGCGACGCGGTGAGGTGTGGTGCGTGCCGGCGGGCGCCGTAGACGACGACGACGGCGTCCTCCCCACCGACCTCGGCCTCGGCGACGAATCCCCAGCACGGCACGCCGTCACCGGTGAGGTGGTCGGCGGCGAGTTGGGCGAACACGGCGTGCCGGCGTTCGTCGTCCGCGGGGAGCTCGGGCAACGTCAGCAGCCGTGTCCGCTCCTGGCCCGGCAGGACGACGGTGGGCGGCATCGGCCGGCCATGGGTCTGCAGGGAGTCGATCGCGGCCTGCTGGCAGACGAACCGCAGCTCGTCGAACTGCACATCGATCCTTGTCGTCCGGCGCCGGTGGCACGGTACCGACCGTGCCACCGGCTACCGGTCGCTCACCACACCGAGACGTTCACCGCACAGGGGCGTTCACCACACCGAGGTGGTCGCCCCCACCGAGGCCGAGCTCACCGTCTTGGCGTACTTCGCCAGCACCCCGTGGGTGTACCGCGCCGGCAGGGGTTCCCATCCGTCACGGCGGCGGGCGAGCTCGTCGTCATCGACGAGGACGTCCATCACCCGGTTCGGTACGTCGATCCGGATCCGGTCGCCCTCGCGCACGAACGCGATCGGGCCGCCGTCGGTGGCCTCCGGGGCGACGTGGCCGATCGAGAAGCCGTGCGTGGCACCGGAGAACCGCCCGTCGGTGAGCAACGCCACCGTCGAGCCGAGGCCCGCTCCCTTCACGGCCCCGGTGACCGCGAGCATCTCGCGCATCCCGGGTCCGCCCTTGGGGCCCTCGTAGCGGATCACGATCACGTCACCGTCGACGATCCGCCCGGTGAGGACGGCCTCCATCGCGTCGGTCTCGCCGTCGAACACCCGCGCGGGACCCTCGAAGGTCTGCAGGTCGTCGGCGATCCCGGCGACCTTCACCACCGCGCCCTCCGGTGCGAGGGTGCCGCGTAGGATGGCGAGCCCGCCGTCGGCGTGGATGGGGTTGTCCAGCGGGTGCACGACCGTGCCGTCGGGTGCGGCCGGGTCGCTGGCCTCGATCTCCTCGCCGATGCTCCGGCCGGTGACGGTGAGGCAGTCGCCGTGCAGCAGCCCCGCGTCGAGGAGCTCCTTGAGCACCACCTGCACCCCGCCGACCCGGTCGAGGTCGGTCATCACGAACTTCCCGCCGGGCTTCATGTCGGCGATGTGCGGCACCCGCCGGCCGATCGTGTCGAAGTCGTCGATGGAGAGCTCGACGCCGCCCTCCCGGGCGATCGCCAGCAGGTGCAGCACGGCGTTGGTGGAACCGCCCACCGCCATCACCACCGAGATCGCGTTCTCCAGCGCCTGGCGGGTGACGATCTTCCTCGCGGAGAGCCCCGTCTCGAGGAGGCCGACGACGGCCTCGCCGGCCCGGCGGGCGAAGACGTCGCGCCGACCGTCGGGGGCCGGCGGCGACGACGAGCCGATCAGCGCGATCCCCAGCGCCTCGGTCACCGAGGCCATCGTGTTCGCGGTGAACATCCCGCCGCAGGAGCCCTCCGAGGGGCAGGCGGCCCGTTCGATCGCCGACAGCTCGTCGTCGTCGATCGTGCCGCGGCCGTGGGCCCCGACCGCCTCGAACACGTCCTGGATGGTGATGTCGTGGCCGTCGTGCCGGCCGGGGAGGATCGACCCGCCGTAGACGAACACCGTCGGGACGTCGAGCCGCACCGCCGCCATCACCATCCCCGGCAGCGACTTGTCGCACCCGGCGAGGGTGACCATGCCGTCGAGGCGCTCGGCGTGCATCACGGTCTCGACCGAGTCGGCGATCACCTCCCGGGAGACCAGTGAGGCGCGCATGCCTTCGTGGCCCATCGAGATGCCGTCAGAGACGGCGATGGTGTTGAACTCGATCGGGTACCCGCCGGCGTCGCGCACCCCCTGCTTGGACTCCTGTGCCAGCCGGTGCAGCGGCAGGTTGCACGGGGTGACCTCGTTCCACGACGAGGCGATCCCGACCTGCGGCTTGCTCCAGTCGTCGTCGCCCATCCCGATGGCGCGCAGCATCGCCCGGGCGGGTGCCCGCTGCGGTCCGTCGGTGACGTCACGGCTTCGGTGTTTGGCGTCGGCCATCGCCGTACCCCCATCTCGCGCCCAGTGTTCGGGGACATCACACCACAACCGCGAGGTGCGCGTCGAACCGGTGTGCCGGACGCGTCCCGACGGTGTGCCCCGGTCCGGGGGGAGGTTAGGGTTCCGGCGAGCGTGCGGAGGGTGTGGTGGAGACCAGCGAGGCAGACGTCCAGCGGGTGCTGGCCCGGCTCGACGCCGGGGAGGTCCTCGACGCCGACGAGGTGCGCGCGGCGTTCGCGATCGACGATGCGTTCGCCGTCGACAACCTCGGGATCACCTGGGGGGCGTTCTCGGCCGAACGGGTCACCGCCCACCTCGACCTCGGCGAGCGGCACCACCAGCCCTACGGGATCGTCCACGGTGGGGTGTGGTGCACGGTGGTGGAGACCCTGGGCTCGGTGGCGGCCTGGTTGCGCGTCGCCTCCCGCGGCCAGGTCGTCGTCGGGGTGGCCAACAGCACCGATTTCCTCCGGGCGCACCGAACGGGTCGTGTCGAGGCCGTGGCACAGCCACTGCACGTCGGACGCACCCAGCAGCTATGGGAGGTCGTGATGCGCCGCGCCGACGACGGCAAGGCCGTCGCCCGAGGTCAGGTGCGGTTGCAGACCGTCGACCCCGCCAGGATCCGCGGGTGAGGCGTGCCGTGACGGGGACGACGGGGATTGGGCAGCCGGGTGCTGCGCTGGCAGGCTCACGCGTCGGTGGCGGCGCCCGCCGCACCATTGACGATCAGGAGGGGATGTGGTGACCGACTCCCGAGGACAGGCAGGACGCCTCGTCGCCGCGCTGCGTGACGCCGTCGCGGCCGCCGCCGGTGAGCTGGCGGGGCGGTGCACCCGCGACGGCCGGGTCAGCGCCACGCTCCTCGACGACCACCAGTCCCTGGCCTACGACGTCGCCTCGGCGGCCTCGGCGGTGACGGCCGCCGAGGCCCTCGCCGCGCACGCCGCCGAGGGGGACGGACGGGCGGCCGACCTCGCCCTGGTGTTCGCCGGCGACGTCGTCGCCGACGTCCGCGGGCGGTTCAGTGGGCGCGAGCACCTCCTCGGCCTCGACGCCCAGGTGTTCGCCGACGTCGCCGCCGAACTCGCGGCCAGCAGGGACCCGGCGCTGCTGGAGGCCGTCGGCAGTGAGGTGCTCGCCACCGGTGAGGCGGCGCCGCGCGGGCTCTCCGACGAGTTGGAGATGGTGCGCCAGACGTTCCGTCGGTTCGCCGAGGAGCGGGTGATGCCGGTGGCCGAGGAGGTCCACCGCAACGATGAGGACATCCCCGAATCGGTGATCGCCGGCCTCGCCGAGCTGGGCTGCTTCGCGCTCTCCATCCCCGAGGAGTACGGCGGGTTCTCCGATGGTGGACCCGACGAGTTGCTGAACATGGTCCTGGTCACCGAGGAGCTCTCCCGCGGTTCGCTGGGCGTGGCCGGGTCCCTGATCACCCGCCCGGAGATCATCGGCACGGCGATCCTCAAGGGTGGCACCGAAGAGCAGAAGGCCCGGTGGCTCCCCCGGATCGCCTCGGGGGAGCGGATGTGCGCGGTGGCGGTGACCGAGCCGGACGTCGGCTCCGACGTCGCCGGGGTGAAGCTCACCGCGACCCGGGACGGTGACGACTGGGTCCTGGACGGGGTGAAGACATGGTGCACGTTCGCGGGACGTGCCGAGTACCTGCTGGTGCTGGCACGCACCGATCCGGACCGCTCCGCCGGTCACCGGGGGCTGTCGCTGTTCGTGGTGGAGAAGGAGGCGTTCGCCGGGCATGCCTGGCGGGCCGAGCAGGACGGCGGCGGGGTGATCGACGCCCGGGCGATCCCGACGCTGGGCTACCGGGGGATGCATTCCTTCGAGGTCTCATTCGACGGTTGGCGGGTCCCTGCCGACGCGGTGATCGGCGGCGACGACGGCCTGGGCCGCGGCTTCTACCTGCAGATGCAGGCGTTCGCGAACGCCCGTCTGCAGACGGCCGCCCGGGCGCAGGGGGTGATGCAGGCCGCCCTGGAGGAGGCGGTGACCTACGCCGGGCAACGCCACGTCTTCGGGGCTCCGCTGGGCACCTACGGGCTGACCCGCGTCAAGGTCGCCCGGATGGCGGCCCGGCTGGCGGCGTGCCGGGCCCTGGCCACCGAGGTGGCGCGGAAGCTGGCCCGGGGCGACGACGACGCCGCGCTGGTGGCCAGCCAGGTCAAGCAACTGGCGTGCCGGGTCGCCGAGGAGGTCACGCGTGAGGCGCAGCAGCTGCACGGCGGGTACGGCTACGCCGAGGAGTACCCGGTGAGCCGGCTGTTCGTCGACGCCCGGGTGCTGTCGATCTTCGAGGGCGCCGACGAGGTCCTCGCCCTGAAGGTCATCGCCCGGTCACTGCTCGAGGGGGTGCGCCCGACGCCGGTCGAGCGGAGCTGACCGCGCCGGTCGGGTCCGCGGGCCGGGGTCGCCACCGCGCCGAGATCAGAGAGGAGCCGGGATGTCCGAGCAGCGACTGCCGTTCGACCCGATCGCCGAGGCGAGGCGGCACTGGGAGGCACACGGCTGGGTCGACGCCGCCCCCGGCATGGCGGCGGTGACCTCGGTGATGCGGGCCCAGCAGATCCTGCTGGCCCGGATCGACGACGTCCTGCGGGAGGTGGGGTTGACGTTCGCGCGCTACGAGCTGCTCCGCCTGCTGGGCTTCTCCTCGGCCGGGAGCCTGCCGCTGATGGTGATCGGGAGCCGGCTGCAGGTGCACCCGACCAGCGTCACCAGCGTCGTCGACCGCCTCGAGGAGCAGGGCCTGGTTCGGCGGCTGCCCCACGCCACCGACCGGCGGGTCAAGCTCGCCGAGCTCACCGACGAGGGGCGGCGCCTGGTCGACGACGCCACCGCCCGCCTGAACGAGACGGTGTTCCAGGCCCCCGGGCTCGACCCCGACGACGTCGAGCTCCTCATCGAGCTGCTGCGGCGGCTGCGCCGGGACGCCGGCGACTTCTGAGCCCGACGGCTGAGCCCCACCGCCGGGGTCGCCGCCGTGCCGGCTCACAGCAGCTCGCGCCGGATCTCCTCGTTCCAGTTCCGCGACAGGATGCGCGTGCCGCCCTCGTAGGCGTCGAGCTCACCGTGCAGTAGGAAGTGGGTCGGCGAGGCCTGCAGCACCGTCCGCGTCACCGTCCGCACCCGCCAGTCGCCGCGACGCAGGCCCAGCACGGTGCGCACCTCACCCCGGGGCGAGGAGAAGTCGTTGCTGACGGTCGAGTACGACTCGTGGACGTGGTGTTCGACCTCCAGGTCGATGTCGTCGAGGCGGACGAGCCCGTCGTCGTTGACGACGGTGAGCGACGAGGTGTCGGTGGCCAGGTCGCGGGTGACCAGCCAGTTGTGTTCACCGGTCGTCAGGACCGTCGTCGGTGTCGGTGGGCTGGCGACGGCCTTGTCGAAGCGGATCGACTCGTCGAGCTCCGGGCGTGGGAGGCGGACCGGCAGGTGGAGGCGGCTGTCGACGAGGCCCACGGTCAGCCGTGTGGACTGCGGCGGCAGCCACGCCAGCGGCCAGTACGACGTCGAGATCGCCAGTCGCAGTCGGTGTCCGGCGGGGAAGGAGTGGGCGATCTCGTTCATCGGCACCCGGACCCGGTAGGGGCGCCCGACCTCGAGTGGCTCGGGGTGTTCGTGGCTGTCGCGGTGGGTGAGGTTGAGCATCCCGTAGGTGACGCGGGTGGCCTGGTCGTCGGGGGCGGTGTCGGAGAGCCGTACGGCGACCATCGCCACCGGCCGGTTGCTGGTGACCTCGAGCTCGACGACGGGGGAGCCGAAGATCTCCAGGTCCTCGGTGAGTGGCTGGCTCTCGAACACCAACGCCCCCCCGTCCTCCTCACGCTGGTCGTGGGGGAGGTCCGGGGTCGCCGAGTACGAGCACCACTTCCCGGCGAACAGCCCCACGGTCAGCGGGGACTGCACGGTGAGGTCTCGGTCGTCGATCTCGTCGTCGGGGTCGGCCAGCGACCACCGGCCCAGCCGGTAGGTGCGTTCGGTGATCTCCGGGGACGGCCAGGTGGGCTCCCCGACCCACCGCCCCGGTCGCCGGTTGTAGTACGTCGTCGGGGGGACGCTGTCCTGCATGTACACGCGGAGCATGGGCTCGTCCATGATCCCGTTGTCCTCGTCCTTCAACCAGTAGTCCCACCAGCGGACCATCTCCTGCAGGAACCCGATCGCGGGGCCGGGGACGCCCAGGTGCGGGTACTTGTGGCTCCACGGGCCGATCAGCGCCTGCCGGGGGACGTCGAGGTTCTCCATCATCCGGAACACGGCGTTGGTGTAGCCATCGGCCCAGCCGCTCACCGCCATGATCGGCGTGTCGACGGCGGCGTAGTCCTCGCAGATCGAGCCGTGCTTCCAGTAGTCGTCACGGCGTTGGTGGCGCAGCCACGTGTCGAGCCACAGCCCGCTGCCCTCGAGGCGTTCGAGCCACAACCGCCGCCAGTCGTCACCGACGACCTGCGGGTCGGGGGGGAGCGAGTTGTAGCCGAACATGACTGACGCCCAGGACAGGTTGTCTCCCAGTAGGCACCCGCCCATGTAGTGGACGTCATCGGCGTAGCGGTCGTCGGTGGAGCAGATGCTCACCACCGCCCGCAGCTCGGGAGGCCGGCGGGCGGCGAGCTGCAGCCCGTTGAACCCTCCCCAGGAGATCCCGACCATCCCCACCGAGCCGTTGCACCAGGGCTGCACCGAGATCCAGCGCAGGATCTCCTCGCCGTCGACGAGCTCCTGTTCGAGGTACTCGTCGGTGAGCACCCCACCGGAGTCCCCGGAGCCACGCAGATCGACGCGGACGCTGGCGTAGCCGTGACCGGCGAGGTAGGGGTGGATGAGCTCGTCACGCGCCCGCTTGAAGTCGCGCTTCCGGTAGGGGATGTACTCCAGGATCGCCGGGACCGGGGTGCGGTCGGCGTCCGCCGGCATCCACACCCGGGCCGCGAGTCGGCAGCCGTCGGACATCGTGATGAAGACGTTCTCGATCGCCTCGACGTCGTGGGGGAATTCTCGCACCGTCTCCACGTCTGACTCCTGTGCCTGGGTCCGCCCCGATCGGTGTGGGCGTCCGTACGCGCTCCCGGGTCCGTACGCGATCCCGGCTCTGTACGCGATCCTGCGTCAGTGCTCGATCTCGAAGTGGAGCATCTCCCGGATCGCGTCGTAGCGCCGATCGAGCTCGTCATGGTCGTCGGCGCCGACGAAGACCTGTCCGTGAGCGGACGCTACCGCGCGCACCGCGGCCACCGGATGGCGGGTTCGTTCGGTGGGCCTATGATAGGAAGACCTAAGGATTACCGTCCGCCGCGTGCGGTGTGCCGTGCTGCGGACCAGGTCGGGCTGCAGCACGCGCATTGCCGTGGGCGTCCGGTTGTGCTCACGTGGTCGAGGACGGGTGGTCAGGAGACAGGCATGAGTCAGGACGCGTTGCACACCCCGCAGCACCCGGTGCGCTTCGTCACCGCCGGGAGCCTCTTCGACGGCCACGACGCCGCGATCAACATCATGCGCCGCCTGCTGCAGTCGCAGGGCGCCGAGGTGGTCCACCTCGGTCACGACCGCAGCGTCGAGGACGTCGTCACCGCCGCGGTGCAGGAGGACGTCCAGGGCGTGGCGGTGAGCTCGTACCAGGGCGGGCACGTCGAGTACTTCACCTACCTGGTCCAGCGGCTGGCCGAGCGCGGCCGCAGCGACATCAAGGTCTACGGCGGCGGCGGGGGAGTCATCGTCGAGGAGGAGATCGCCCTGCTGCACGAGCGTGGCGTCGCCCGGATCTTCTCGCCGTCCGACGGGGCCGAGCTCGGCCTGCCCGGGATGATCAACACCATGATCGCCGCGTGCGACGTCGCGCTGCCGGCCGACGTCGACACCGAGGCGCTGCTCGCCGGTGACGAGCGTGCGGTCGCCCGCGCCATCACCGCCTCCGAGGCCGGTGCGCTCAGCGATGAGGCCCGCACGACCCTGACCGCGGCCGCTGATCGGCGGCAGGTCCCCGGGCTCGGCATCACCGGCACCGGCGGCGCCGGCAAGTCGTCGCTCACCGACGAGCTGGTGCGCCGCTTCCGTCGTGACCGTGAGGACAAGCTGCGGATCGCGATCATCGCGGTCGACCCGTCGCGTCGCCGCGGCGGCGGTGCGCTGCTCGGCGACCGCATCCGCATGAACGCGCTGGCGCCCGAGCGGGTCCTGTTCCGCTCCATGGCCACCCGCGGCCACGGCGCCGAACTGCCCGATGCGCTGCCCGACGCCATCACCGCCTGCCGCGCCGCCGGCTACGACCTGGTCATCGTCGAGACCCCCGGCATCGGCCAGGGCGACGCCGCGATCGTCCCGCACGTCGACGTGTCGCTGTACGTGATGACCCCGGAGTTCGGGGCCGCGTCGCAGCTCGAGAAGATCGACATGCTCGACTTCGCCGACGCCGTCGCGATCAACAAGTACGAGCGTCGCGGC
>SLDB01000146.1 GCA_007125475.1 Nitriliruptoraceae bacterium
CCGCCTTTCTGGTTCGCGACGGCCAGTACATGGGTGACGCTGGTGGCCTCGCCCCGGACCGCCGGCCCGACCCCGTCCGCGTGCATCGTCATGCAGTCCTCAAGTTCTCCGCCACAGGGGCTCGGCGCGGGGTTGCTGACCCGGGGCTCACGACGCCTCGATCCTCCGCCGATGCAGCGTAACAACACGGGGAGGGGATCCCGGTTCTGGGTCGGGGGCCCCGGGCTCCGGGTGGTCGATGACCTCCATCGCCCACCGTTCCCGGGCCGCTGCCGCGTGTTGCACCTCGGCCTCCCACCGTGCCCCCTTCACGGCCATCAACACCCCGGCCTCCCCCAGGAATGGCTCCGCCATCGGGATGAGCTCGGCGAGTGCCGCCACGGCGCGAGCGGTGACGACATCGAACCCCCGGCGGAGCTCGCCGACCGCGAGCTCCTCGGCTCGCCCGGTGTGTACGTGTACCGGCACCCCGAGCTCCCGGGCGAGGTCACGGAGGAACGTGGTCTTCTTCGTCGAGGCATCCAGGAGGTGCACCTCGATCTCGGGACGACGGACCGCGATCACGAAACCGGGGAGCCCACCCCCGGTCCCCAAATCAAGGAGGCGGCGAACACCGGCCGGGACGAGGTCGGCGAGGGCCAACGACTCGGGGATGTGGCGCTGGTGCAACTCGCCTCGGGCGCGTCGCGAGACCAGGTTGTGGGGGGAGGAGGCGAGGTGTTCGGCGTAGAATCCGAGGATGGTGTCCAGATCCGGGTCACCACCGAACATCACGTCCTCCTCGAACTCCGGGTCCCCCGACCGATTCGGCCGGGTCAGGGCGACCGCTTCGGGCCAGGCCACACGGTGTGCGCTTGTTTCACGTGAAACGCGCGATCGCGATCGTACTCGAGGTGCCTACGGAGCCGTGAGCAGCGTGTTTCACGTGGAACATCGCGCGGATCACCACCGCACCGGACGGGTCAGGCGGAAGGATCCGGACCAGCGGGAAGACGACGTGCCCGGGCGATGCCCGGGCACGTGTCGTTCTGACGCCGTTCGACGCCTCAGGCGGGTTCGATGACCACCCGGCGGGCAGGTTCACGGCCCTGACTCCGACTCTCCACCCCGTCATACTCGGCGACCAGGTGGTGCACCGCCTTGCGTTCGAAGACGTCCATGGGCTCGAGGCGGACGGCTTCCCCGGTGTCCAGAACCTCGTCGATCGCCTCCTCCGCCTTCTCCAGCAGCTTCTCCAGGCGGCGAGACCGGTACCCTTCGGCGTCGACCTTTACCCGCGCGCGGCGTTGGAACTGCCGCTGCAGCGAGCAGCGCACCAGTTCCTGGATCGCCTCCAGCGTCTGACCCCGACGGCCGATCAACGCGCCGTTCCCGATCTCGATGACCTCGATCTCGGCGTGATCGTCGTGGATCTTGATGCGCAGGTCACCGGGGAGGTCCATCGCGTCGAGGAGCCCCTCGAGGAAGTCCGCTGCGGCATCCGCCTCCTCGTCGAGGTCCACCTCCGCGACGTCGGACACCTCGTCGTCGGCTGCGTCGTCGGCTGCGTCGTCGGCTGCGTCATCGGCAAGGTCGCCGGTTGCGTCGTCGGTGGGTGCGGCCTCGCTCGATGCACCAGCGTCGACGTCGTCACCGGGTGCGGACGCCGGCCTCGGTTCGGGGGTGATCGTCAGCGTCAGTCCGACCTCACCGACGAGGTCCTCGATACCCGGAGCCTCCACCTTCACCGAGACCTCCTGGACCGAACACCCGAGGAGGTCACCGAGCGCGGTACCCAACACCGCCTGGAGGTCGTTGCCCTCCGCTTTCACCGTTCGCGTCATTCGATGCTCCTCGTCGTCGTCACTGCCCACGCTTCCCGCCACGCTTCGGGAGGTGGTCCCGCTTGTTCCGTGGCGCAGGGGCCTCTCCCGACGACTGGTCTCCGCCAGCTCGTCGGTGCCCGTTCGCGGACGGCTCCGATGGCGTCTCGGCCGAGCCGTCGGCCTCCCCGCCCCCTTCGCCATCACCGGGTCGGCTACCTGGCGCCGAAGGCGTCGAACCCTTCGTGCCCTCCTTGGACCCCTTGGACTTCCTGGATCCGCGAGTTCCCTCACCGTTCGACGACGTAGCCGCACCATCTGATGGTTTTTCGTTCTTCTCTGATGACTTCGATGCTTCTGCCGGTGTCTCGCCCTTGGCCGGCTCGCCGGACGATCCGCCCCGGGACCGCTTCCCGCCCTTCCCGCCCTGCCCGGACGAGGCACTGCCGGTCCCCTTCGCGCCAGATCCGGCCCCGGAACCCTTGGGGCCCCCGGTCGTCGGCGAACCCTTCGAACCCTTCGAGTCCTTCGAGCCCTTGGGGCCCGCGTCCGGACCGTCCGCGGAGGCGCTGCCACTGACCTCACGGAGCATGATCGCCTGCTGACCGACCTGCCAGAGGTTCGTCGTGACCCAGTAGAACAGGATCCCCAACGGGAACTGGAACGAGATCACGGCCAGGAACACCGGGAGGACGTAGAGCAGGATCTTCTGCTGCTGCGCCATCGGGTTGTCGCTGCCCTGCGCCGCCGAGTTCTTCGCGATCATCTGCTTCTGCATCAGGAACATCGAGCCCGACATCAGCACGATGAGCATCCACCCGGGCCAGCCTGCCTCGGAGACGAACGCGCCGAGTCCCTGGGCGCTGGCGTCGTCGGCGATGAACCCGGTGAAGAAGTAGAACGGCTGGTTGGCCAGCGTCTCGAACTCCCGCAACGTCCAGAACAACGCGATGAAGATCGGGGCCTGGGCGATCAACGGCAGGCAGCTCGCCGCGGGGTTCGCCCCCTCGCGGCGGTACAGCGCCATCATCTCTTCGTTGAGCTTCTGGCGCTTGGCCCGGAACTGCTCCGGGTCCTTCTTCATCAGGCTGCGGTCGACCTTGTACTTCTTCTGGATCTCACGCATCTCGGGCTGGATCGCCTGCATCGCCCGCATCGAGCGGATCTGCTTCACCGCCAGCGGCAGCAGCACGATCCGGACCAGCACCGTCAGGGCGATGATCGCCCATCCCCAGCTGTGGACACCGAAGATCGGCACGAAGATGTCGTGCAGGAACGTCAGCACGCCCTCGAAGAATCCGAGGACGCCGTCGGCGAAGTTGCGGAACACGGTGCCTACTTCCTCACGTGGGGGCGATCGGGCGCGGATTCGTCGCGGCGTTCGAACGGTGCGTGACCACCGACCGACGGTCCGACCCCGCCACGGCGGGCCCTCGGTGGCGGCGGGTGGTCGACCCCACCGGGGTTCCAGGGGTGGCACCGCAGCAGGCGCCGCACCGCGAGCCACACCCCACGGACCGCTCCGTGGTCACGCAGAGACGTGACGGCGTACGCCGAGCACGAGGGGGTGAACCGGCAGCGTGGGGAGCGCATCACCGCGGTGGCCCGGTAGAGGTGCACCACCCCCAACAGGGCCGCCGCAAGCGGCGAGCGGCGTCCCCAGCTCACTGCGGGCCCCCGTCACGACCAACGCAAGCTCCGGGGTCCAACACCCCCAGCCGGTCCGCCAGACCAGCCAACTCGTCGTGCACGGCGCCCATCCGCTGCGAAGCGGCGCTTGGTCGAGCGACCAGCACGACGTCGGTCCCCGGGAGGAACGCGGTGTGCCGTGCGGCCTCTCGCAGCAGGCGCTTGGCGCGGTTGCGGCGCACGGCGTTCCCAACCCGGCGCGAGGCGATCACCGCCACACGCGCAGGGGTGTCGACGCCCTCGGCGGAACGTGCGTGGAGCGCGACGAACCGGCCGGCGCGCTGGCGCCGGCCCCGCAACACCTGGGAGATCTCCCGACCACGGTGTAGACGGTCATGGCGGACCGGGGTCACGGCGTTCAGGCCGAGAGCTTCGTCCGGCCACGTCGACGCCGGTTCTTCACCACGGCACGTCCGGCACGGGTCTGCATGCGGGCGCGGAAGCCGTGCTTCCGCGCGCGCCGGCGGTTGTTTGGCTGGAAGGTGCGCTTCACGGCGAAGCCCTCCCCGGGGTCGTTGGGTGCACACGGACGTTCGGCGATCGTCCGGGTTCCGTCGAGGAGCAGTTCGGCCAAGTCGTCAACGGCCGGGTACGGAGCCCGTCGTCCGACGGGGCGGCAGCACTGCCGTGGTTCCCCGTCCACGCTCCCGGACGATCCCGGATCGGAACGCGACCGGGGACGTCCGGTGCCGACGCAGGTGCGGGCGGACCAGCGGAGGGTATCCCGCCACACGGACCCACGGCAACCACGCTCACCTGCCAAGGATCTGTTGCACCCCGTCGAACCGGAGGTGTACGGTCCTCCACCGTCCGCCGGAGCAGGTTGAGGACCTCCACCCAACGGCACCAGGACCACGCCACACCCTGCCCCCCGGGTCACGGTTGGCCGTGGTGATGCCGTGGTCGTCCACACCCTGCCCCAGCTCACGCCACCCACGGCGACCGGACCGATGTGTCGGCTGGTGGGGGGCGCGGGAGCGGGCCTTCCCCACCGCGGCGTTCCGCGGGACGCACGGTGACCGGCAGTTTGTCCACACCTGTGGATAGTGATGTGGACAAGTGTGTTTCCGCCGGCGCCGCCGCGTTAGCGTCCCCGGACGACGACCGACACCGAAGAACCGCCGGTGCACGACGGTGAGGAGGAAGCAGCGTGGCCAGACCTTCGTCGCTCGATCTCGACGTGCTCTGGAGCCACAGCCTCGCGGGGGTGCTCGACACCGTCACCTCGCCCCCGCAACGGCAGTGGCTCGCCGCGACCCACCCGGTCGGCTTCAGCGACGACACCGTCGTCCTGGCCGCTCCGCACGCCTTCGCCCGTGAGTGGCTCGAGCGGAACTGCGGCGACAAGATCCGCGCCGCACTCTCCGATGAGGCCCGCCGAGACCTCACCGTGGTGATCACCGTCCAGACCCACCCCGCCCCGCTGACCACCGACGAGAGCGGCCTCGCGGACCCGGTCACCGACGGGCGCGAGCGCGACGCCGCGACGCCACCGTCCGGAGCGCAGCACGAGCGTTCCGGGCCCACGGCAACGGCGTCGGCCGGTGCCCACCCGACGCCGCACACCAACGGCCACCGCGACGCCCCGACGACGTACGGGATCGCCTCACCCGTCGGGTTCCCGGGGCACACCGGACCCGCCGATCCGGCCGGCGAGGCACCTCACCGTGCCGCGGCACCGGAGCACGCCGAAGACGGCGACCGTCCGTTGCACGCCCCCGGGCGCCCCCAGGGGCCGACGGTGCACCTCCCCGCGACGCGTGCGGCCGACGAACGCCCCGCGGTGGGCTTCGAGCACGACACCCAGCTCAACCCCAAGTACTCCTTCGACGACTTCGTCATCGGCGCCTCGAACCGCTTCGCCCACGCCGCGGCGACCGCCGTCGCCGAGGCCCCCGCGAAGTCCTACAACCCGCTGTTCATCTACGGCGGGGCCGGACTCGGTAAGACCCACCTGCTGCACGCCATCGGTCACTACGTGCGAAATCTCTACCCGCGCCTGCGGGTGCGGTACGTCACCACCGAGCAGTTCACGAACGAGTTCATCAACGCGATCCGCCACGACCGGATCACGACGTTCCAGCAGACCTACCGGGACTCGGACGTGCTGCTCATCGATGACATCCAGTTCCTGCAGGAGAAGGAACGGACCCAGGAAGAGTTCTTCCACACCTTCAACGCCCTGCACAACGCCGAGAAGCAGATCGTGATCTCGAGCGACCGGCCTCCCAAGCAGATCGCCCAGCTCGAGGACCGGCTGCGAAGCCGCTTCGAGTGGGGGTTGATGACCGACGTCCAACCCCCCGACCTCGAAACGCGGATCGCGATCCTGCGCAAGAAGGCCGAGACCGACCGCCTCGGCGTCCCGCCCGAGGTCCTCGAGCTCATCGCCTCGAAGGTCCAGTCCAACATCCGGGAACTCGAGGGCGCGCTGATCCGTGTGGCGGCGTTCGCCAGCCTCCAACGCTCTCCGGCCGACTCCCACATGGCCGAAGGCGTACTCAAGGACCTCTTCCCCGGCGGGCGGAACCAGGAGGTCTCGGTCGGCCTGATCATGTCCGAGGTCGCCGACTACTTCGCGCTCAGCGTCGACGACCTGTGCTCCCCCTCCCGCAGTCGTCAGCTCGTCACCGCCCGGCAGATCGCGATGTACCTGACCCGTGAGCTCACCGAGATGTCCCTGCCCCGTATCGGGAAGGCCTTCGGCGGACGCGACCACACCACCGTGATGCACGCCAAGTCCAAGATCGCCGGGTTGATGCAGGAACGTCGCGTCATCTACGACCAGGTCCAGGAGCTCACCAACCGGGTCAAGACACGTGCGAGGACCGCGTGACCGCCTGGGGACGGGCGGTGGACGACGCGTGCACCGTCACGGACTCCGGTGGAGGTACATCGGTGTCGTTCACTCCCCTGTGGAAGAGGTCCCGCGTCACCCACAGCCACCCACACCCTCGTCACCAGGCGCCGACCCGCTCTGACCTGCACCGATCGCGACGATCCACAGTCCCCACAGGGCCTACTACGGTGACGAGTCCTAGACAGGTAACGACACGTTCTCACCGAGGGTGTGGAGAGATCCGGGCAGGAGACCGAACGTGAAGCTGCGAGCCGAACGAACCGAGTTCGCCGACGCCGTGTCCTGGGCGACCCGGACCGTCGGTGCCCGGGTGACCCTCCCGGCGCTCTCCGGTGTCCTGCTGGAGGCCGGCGAGGGCAAGCTGGTGTGCCGTGCCACCGACCTCGAGGTCGCCGCCGAGATCGCGATCCCGGTGCAGATCGACGAGCCCGGGCGGGTCCTGCTCCCGGGGCGGTTGCTCGCGCAGCTCGTCGCCCGGTTCCCCGATGCGCCGGTGGAGCTCACCGGGGAGTCCGACCGCGTGGAGATCTCCTGCGGGAGGGCGACGTTCCACGTCCGGGGGATGCAGGCCGAGGACTTCCCGTCGCTGGCGGGGCCGGCCGAGGACGCGCCGTCAGGGCGGCTGCGTGCCGATGCGTTCGCGCGGATGGTCTCGCAGGTCGCCCGGGCGGCCTCCACCGACGAAGGGCGTCCGGTGCTCACCGGGGTCCAGGTCACCGCCGCCGACGGACGCATCACCGCGGCGGCGACCGACAGCTACCGCCTGGCGGTGCGGTCCCTGGATTTCGAGGACGCCATCGAGGGTTCGGCGCTGGTGCCGGCGCGGTCCCTGCAGGAAGCCGCGAAGGCGGCCACCGAGGTCGGCGGTTCGGTGACGATCATCCTCGAGGAGGGCCAGGTGTCGTTCCTCTTCGGCGACCGGCGCCTGACGACCAAGCTCATCGAGGGGAGTTTCCCCAATTACCGGGCACTCCTCCCCGATGCCCACGAGACCTCGGTGGTGGTCGAACGGGCAGCGCTCGCCGAGGCCCTCCAGCGCGTCGCGATCGTGGCGATGGGCCAGGCCAACACTCCGGTGACGCTGACGTTCACCGACGGCAGCGTCGAGCTCGCCGCCACGAACCAGGAGATGGGCGACGCCGCCGAGGCCGTCCCCGCCGAGATCGAGGGGGACGGGCTGTCGATCGCGTTCAACCCCGGGTTCCTCCTCGGAGGGCTGGAAGCCACCGGGACCGACCGCGTGCGCATCGAGTTGCGTGACGGCCTCAAGCCAGCGGTGCTGAGACCCCACCAGGACGACACCGAGGCGGCCACCGACGACCTGACGTACCTGCTGATGCCGATGCGCGTGAGCTGATCCGGTGCTGCTCCGTCGGCTCGAGCTCGCCGACGTCCGTTCCTACTCGCGCGCCCGGCTGGAGCTCGACGCGGGAGTCACCCTCCTGCTCGGACCCAACGCCCAGGGCAAGACCAACCTGTTGGAGGCGGTCGTCCGGGTGGCGACGGGTGGCTCGCACCGCGTCGCCACCGACGCCCCCCTGGTGCGGGCGGGGACCGATGCCGCCGTGATCCGGTGTCTCGTCGAGACGGATGCCGGGCGGAGACGCACCGTCGAGCTCCAACTCGGCGCAGGACGGGCCCGCACCCGTGTCGACGGCCAGGACGTCCGACGAGCCGCCGACGGTGTCGGGGTGCTGCGGGTGGTGCTCTTCGCCCCCGAGGACCTCACCATCGTCCGGGGAGACCCCACCGAACGACGTCGATTCCTGGACGATCTGCTGGCTCAACGGCGACCGGCGTACGCCACGGCCCGGGCCGAGTACGACCGCGTCCTGCGGCAGCGCAACCAACTGCTCAAGCGTGCCCGCGGGCTCTCCGGCGAGGCCCGGGAGGCCGCCACCTCGACGCTGCAGGCCTGGAGCGAACAACTGGTCGTCACCGGGTCGGCCCTCGTCGCGGCGCGCACCGCCGCGGTGCGGACGCTGGCCGGCCCCGTCGACCGCTTCTACCGGGACCTCGCGGATCGTCCTGAGCGGGTCTCCCTCCACTACCGCAGCACCGTCGGGGACGTCGTCGACGACGAGCGCACCGTCCCGGAGACGGCGCCGATCCAGGCCGCGTTCCGTGACCGTCTCGCCGAGGTCGCCGCCGACGAACGGGACCGCGGGGTGACCCTCGTCGGTCCCCACCGAGACGACCTGGAGTTGCGCATCGGTTCGCTCCCGGCGAAGGGGTACGCCTCCCACGGGGAGGCGTGGTCGCTGGCGCTGTCCCTGAAGCTGGCGACGTTCGAGGTCCTCGTCGAGGTCGGGGATCGTCCCGTCGTCCTCCTCGACGACGTCTTCGCCGAGCTCGACGAGGTCCGCCGCGCCCACCTCGCCGAGGCGTGTCGACGCTTCGACCAGGTCCTGGTGACCGCCGCGGTCGAGGCCGATGTGCCCTTGGACGGTGAGCGTTGGGACGTCACCCTGGTCGAGGGCGTGACCACGGTGGTGCATCGGTCGGAGGCGGCGTGAGCGTCAACCACGGGGAGGGTGAACAGCAGCGTCGTCGGCGGGCGGGCGCCCGTCCACCGTCGGGCGGTGCCGGGTTCGAGGACCGGCGCGCCGGCCAGGTCGACCGGGACGAGCACGTCTACGAACGCCGCCGCCGCGAGCAGCGACGGCGGCGTGCCCGACGGGAACGTGCGGCGTTCGATCCCGCCCCGCCGTCCGAGGACGACTGGGTCGTCGGGAGCGAGGACGACGACGCGCTCCGCCGGATCGGTCCTCCGGCCGCCGTCGGTGAGGCGCTCGAAGGGTTCATCCGGGCACGTGGGTGGGAGGATCGCCTCCGAGGCGCCGACCTGTGGTCACGCTGGCCAGAGATCGCCGGCGAGCACCTGGCCGAACACTGCGAGCCGGTGCGCCTCGCCGGAGGGATCCTCGTGCTTCGCGTCGAGAGCCAGGTCTGGGCGACCCAGATCCGATACCTGCAGGGGCAGCTGCGGGAGAACGCCGACCGCGTCCTGGGGCCCGGATCCGTACGCGAGGTCCGCACCGTGATCGGACCCCTCGGTACGGAGGGGCAGGCATGATCGCGGTCGCCCAGCGCAGCTTCGCGGTCCTCGCCCTCGTCGCGGCCGTGATCGCGGTGGTGGTCACGGTGCTCCTGGTACGCCGCCGCGTCCCGGTGTGGTTACGGGATGAGGTCGCGCTCCCGTTGGCGACGGCGATCGCCGTCGTCGCGACCGGCGGGTCACTGCTGCTCTCGGAGGTCGCCGGGTACGTGCCCTGCGAGCTGTGCTGGTACCAACGCATCGCGATGTATCCATTGACGGTCGTGCTGGGCGTCGCCGCCTGGCACCGTGACGACCGCGCCTACCGCGTGGTCACCCCGCTGGCCGGGTTCGGCTCGGTGATCGCGGTGTGGCACATCGCGATCGAGCGCAACCCGTCGCTTGGTGGGGTGTGCGACCCCGCGGCACCCTGTTCACTGAGATGGGTCGAGGAGTTCGGCTTCCTGACGTTGCCGACGATGGCCCTGATCGCGTTCCTGGCGATCACCGCGCTCACCCTGGCGGCCCGACGACCGTCGTGAACCACCGATCTCACCGCGGACAGCGGGTCCGCAGGAGGACCACCCGATGCCGATGACCACCCCCGGCTCACGTGACCGTGTCCGCGCCGAGGAGCGGCGCCGACGGTGGATCTTCGCCGCCGTCGGTGTCGGTGTGATCGCGATCGCGGTCGTGATCGGGGTGTTGTCGGCGGCCGAGACGGGGTCGGCGCTGTCGGTCGCCGACGTCGCGGGCGATCCGACGATCGAGGGGGAGGCGTTGTCGACCGCGCCGGAGGACCCGGGGGCCGATCCGGAGGCGGGGTCGCCCTCCCCGGTGGTACGGGGCACCGACTTCGACGGCCGCGAGGTGACGATCGGCGAGCCGGGTGGGGCGCAGCTGGTGATGTTCATGGCGTCGTGGTGCCCGGCGTGCCAGGAGGAGCTGCCCGAGGTCGTCGACTGGATCGACGCCGGTGGGCTCCCCGAGGGGGTCGAGGTGGTCTCGGTCGCGACGCTCCACGACGACACCCGACCGAACTGGCCGCCGCAGGAGTGGTTCGAGCGTGAAGGCTTCGAGGGGCCGGTCCTCGTCGACGACGCCGGCTCGTCGGTCGCCGAGGCCTTCGGCCTCCGGGCCACGCCGTACTGGGTCGCGATCGACGAGGAGGGCATGGTCGCCGCACGCGTGACGGGGATGCTCGGCGCCGAGCAGCTCGACGCCCTGGTGGATCGGGTCCAGGGCGCCTCGTAGCGCTCTCAGCCCCGAGGTTGGGTGCTGCGCTGTTCAACCCCTGTTCCGCGGGTGGGGTAGCCGTCACGGTGTCCGGCCGTCCACAACGACCGTGGCTGCGGTCTCCGTGGGTCGGTGGCTGGTAGGATCGTGGGCGTGGCCGGCCGAGTCGTCTCCGTGCCCCGCACCCGGGAGGACCCGGGCCGGGCATGGTCCGCGCTCCGGTCCCGTCGCTCGTACCCCGCCGTGACGGCGTCGGAGTGACGGCAACCGGTGCGTGTCCACCACGTCGTACGCCGTGGTCGACGACCCCGAATCCCCGGCCCAGACGAGAGAGGCTGAAGGTTGGCTGCTGCCCCCGATGCCGTCCGATCCGACGGCGACGCCCCCGCCCCCGCGACCTACGACGCGAAGAACATCACCGTCCTCGAAGGCCTGGAGGCGGTGCGGCGACGCCCGGGGATGTACATCGGATCGACTGGTTCGCGGGGCCTGCATCACCTGATCTGGGAGGTCGTCGACAACTCGGTGGACGAGGCGCTGGCGGGCCGGTGCTCGAACATCGAGGTCCGGCTGCTGGCCGACGGTGGGGCACTGATCTCCGACGACGGCTCGGGGATCCCGATCGACCTGCACGAGAAGGAGGGCCGTTCGGCGCTCGAGGTCGTCCTCACCGTGCTGCACGCCGGCGGGAAGTTCGACTCGCAGGCCTACGCCGTCTCCGGCGGGTTGCACGGCGTGGGGATCTCGGTGGTCAACGCGCTCTCCGAACGCCTCGTGGCCGAGGTCCGTCGTGACGGCGGCGTGTACCGCCAGACCTACCAGCGCGGGGTCCCCGACGGTCCCATCGAGCGTGTCGGCGACAGTGACGGATCGACCGGGACGACGATCGCGTTCTGGCCCGATCCGACGGTGTTCGTCGAGGGGGTGACGTTCTCGCGCGACGCGATCATCCGCCGCTTGCGCGACACCTCGTTCCTCACCGCGGGCCTGCGGATCACGGTGATCGACGAACGGCCCACCGACGAGGACGTCGAGCCGCCGGTGATCGAGGAGTTCCACGCCCCCGGGGGGTTGCGCGACTTCGTCGACCACATCCGGACGACGAAGGCGAAGGACGGCCTGCACGAGCCGATCCACTTCGAGGCCGAGGAGATCGGCGACAAGGGGGCGCAGTCCGTCGAGGTCGCGCTGCAGTGGATCACCGACTTCAACGACTCGATCCTGTCGTTCGCCAACACCATCAACACCCACGAGGGCGGGACCCACGAGGAGGGGTTCCGGACCGCGATCACCTCGGTGATCAACCGGTGGGCGAAGGACAAGGGGCTGCTGCGGTCCAAGGAGGTCGATGCCCTCACCGGCGACGACCTGCGCAGCGGGCTGGTCGCGATCGTCTCGGTGAAGGTCGGTGACCCCCAGTTCGAAGGGCAGACGAAGACCAAGCTCGGCAACTCCGAGGTGAAGTCCTTCGTGCAGACCACCACCTACTCGCGGATCGGTGAGTGGCTCGACGAGCACCCCGCCGAGGGCAAGCTCATCGTCCAGAAGGCCGAGGGTGAGGCCCAGGCACGCATCGCGGCCCGCAAGGCACGCGACCTGACCCGCCGCAAGTCGCTGCTGGAGTCGACGTCGCTGCCGGGGAAGCTCGCCGACTGCCAGTCCCGCGATCCCGGCGAGTCCGAGCTCTACATCGTCGAGGGTGACTCCGCCGGGGGGTCGGCGAAGATGGCCCGGGACCGTCGCACGCAGGCGATCCTCCCGATCCGCGGCAAGATCATCAACGTCGAGAAGGCGCGGCTGCCCAAGATCCTCTCCAACACCGAGGTCCAGGCGCTGATCACGGCGATGGGCACCGGGTTCGCCGACGACTTCGACGTCGCCAAGGCCCGCTACCACAAGCTGGTGCTGATGGCCGACGCCGACGTCGACGGCGCCCACATCCGCACGTTGTTGCTCACCTTCCTGTTCCGGCACATGAAGCCGTTGATCGAGGCCGGCTACGTCTATCTGGCACAGCCGCCCCTGTACCTGGTGATGCACCCGACACGGAAGAAGGTCCTGACCTACGCCTTCTCCGACGCCGAGCGGGACGCGATCGTCGCCGAGATCCGCGAGACGGTCCCGGAGCGCAAGATCGAGGTGCAGCGCTTCAAGGGGCTCGGGGAGATGGACCCGATCCAGCTGTGGGAGACGACGATGGACCCACAACGGCGCACACTGAAGCTGGTCACGATGGAGGACGCCGCCGTCGCCGACGAGATGTTCTCCATCCTGATGGGTGACGACGTGGAGGCCCGACGCAACTTCATCCAGCGCAACGCCAAGTACGCGACCCTGGATGTCTGAGGTGACCCCGCGTCCCCGACCGGCGGCTGCCGGTGAGCACGGCGACGTCGTGCGTGCGCTGCTGTGGCTCGCCACCGGGGTCGCGGTGTTCGTCGCGGTGATCGCCCTGATCACCCCGGAGCTGGTGTGGGGCGCCGACGACGCCGGCCGGGCCGTCCTCGGTGAGTTGGCGGTGCTCATCGGGATCGCCGCGGTCCCCGGCCTCCTCGTCGTCCTCGCCACGATCCGTCACCGCCGCCGCCGCGACCGTCAGGAGTGAGATGGGACGCACCGTCCGCGCCACGCTCGTCGCCGGCCTCGCGGTCGGACTCGTGATCCTCGGGATCGGGGTGCTCCTGGGGTTCGACGCCGGACCCTCGGCCGTCACCGGAGCGGTGTTCGGTGGGGCGATGGCGGGGTTGATCTGGCTCGCCGCCCGGCGGGCCGAGACGTTCCACGAACCGGATGATCCGACCACCGACGGGGGCTCGGCGTGACCGCCGTCCCCGTGCACCAACGGCGCAGGAGGGCCCGACGTGGCTGACGACCCCACACCCGACGACGGCACGCCCGACGAGGCGGTGCCGGAGGACGTCGAGGGCGCCGAACACCTCACGCAGCTCGCCGCCCGGGTCGAGTCCGTCGTGATCGAGGACGAGATGCGTTCGTCCTACCTCGACTACGCGATGTCGGTGATCGTCGGCCGCGCGCTCCCGGACGTCCGCGACGGGCTCAAGCCCGTCCACCGGCGCATCCTGTACTCGATGGACGAGACGGGGCTGCGTCCCGACCGCCCGTACCGCAAGTGCGCGTCGGCCGTCGGTGACGTGATGAAGAAGTACCACCCACACGGGGACTCGGCGATCTACGACGCGTTGGTACGGATGGGGCAGGACTTCTCGATCCGCTACGAACTCATCGACGGCCACGGCAACTTCGGCTCCGTCGACGGGGACCCCGCCGCGGCGATGCGCTACACCGAATCCCGCCTGTCCCGACTGGCGATGGAGCTGCTCCGCGACATCGACGAGGAGACCGTCGACTTCGTCGCGAACTACGACGGCTACGAGGACGAGCCCGTCGTCCTCCCGGCCCGCTTCCCCAACCTGCTGGCGAACGGTTCGACCGGGATCGCGGTCGGGATGGCCACCAACATCCCCCCGCACAACCTCGCCGAACTCATCGACGCCACCGTCGCCCTCCTCGAGGACCCGTCGCTGACCAGCGTCGAGCTGATGTCGTACGTCCCCGGCCCGGACTTCCCCACCGGGGGGCTGATCCTGGGGAACCAGGGGGCGTACGACGCCTACACCACCGGCCGCGGGTCGGTGAAGGTCCGGGCGGTGTGCACGATCGAGGAGGCTGTCCGCGGTCGCGAGCGCGAGCGGATCATCGTCACCGAGATCCCCTACATGGTGAACAAGGCGAACCTGCTCAAGAAGATCGCCGAGTTGGTGAACGCCAAGACGATCACCGGCATCGCCGACCTCCGTGACGAGTCGTCCCGTGAGGGGATGCGGGTCGTGATCGACCTCAAGCGGGACGCGAACGCGCAGGTCGTCCTCAACCAGCTCTACAAGCACACCCAGCTGCAGGACACCTTCGGGGTGAACCTCCTCGCCCTCGTCGACGGGGTGCCGCGCACGTTGACGCTGCAGCAGGCGTTGCAGCACTACATCGACCACCAGGTCGACGTCATCACCCGGCGGACCCGCTACCGGCTGCGCAAGGCCCAGGAGCGTGCCCACGTCCTTCAGGGGTTGCTCACCGCCCTCGACCACATCGACGAGATCATCACCCTGATCCGGGGCAGTGACTCGGCTGACACCGCCCGCACCGAGCTGATGCGGCGGTTCGACCTCTCCGAGATCCAGGCGCAGGCGATCCTGGACATGCAGCTGCGTCGACTCGCCCAGCTGGAGCGTCAGCGGATCCAGGAGGAGTACGACGAGCTCACGACCCTGATCGCCGAGCTGCAGGAGATCCTCGCCGACCCGCAGCGCGTGCGGCGGATCATCAAGGAGGAACTCACCGCGGTCAGGGAGCGTTTCGAGGATCCGCGGCGCAGTCACCTCGTCGCCGACGACAGCGCGATGTCGGTCGAGGACCTCATCCCCGTCGACGACGTGGTGGTCACCCTGACCCGGGCCGGGTACGTCAAGCGCACCCCGGTCGCGGCGTTCCGGACCCAGAAGCGCGGGGGACGCGGGGTGCGGGGCACGGACATGAAGGACGACGACTTCGTCGCGCGCCTGCTGACGTGCTCCACCCACGACCACCTGCTGTTCTTCACCAACCAGGGCCGGGTCTACCGCATCAAGGCGCACCAGATCCCGGAGAAGTCGCGGTCCTCGAAAGGGGTGTACGTCGCCAACGTCCCCGGGCTCGCCCTGGAGGCCGACGAGACCGTGGCGGCGGTGATGGCGCTCGACGCCTTCGACACCGACCGGTTCCTGCTGTTCGCGACGCGTCGCGGGGTCGTCAAGCGCACGCGGCTGGACGCGTTCGATTCGCCGCGTTCGGTCCTGATCGCGATCAGCCTGGCCGACGACGACGAGCTCATCGCGGTCGGCGTCACCGACGGCACCCGGGACGTCGTCCTCGTCTCCGCCAGCGGGAACGCGATCCGGTTCCCCGAGTCGGACGTCCGCCCGATGGGGCGCACCGCCGCCGGGGTCCGTGGGCAGCGCATCAACGGCGACGACCGGGTCCTGGCCATGTCGGCGGTCCCACCGGCGGACGAGGACGACGGCGAGTACCTGCTGGTCGTCACCGAGGGCGGGTACGGCAAGCGCACGCCGCTGACGAGCTACACCGCACAGGGACGCGGTGGCCGTGGGGTCCGCACCGTGCAGCTCACGCCCCGACGCGGGGGGTTGGCCGGCGCACTGGTCGTGCCGTACGAGGCCGAGGTGCTGCTGGTCACCGACACCGGGACGTTGATCCGGATGGACCTCGCCGACGTGCGGCCGATGGGGAGGTCGACCCAGGGCGTGTCATTGATGCGTCCCGGGGACGACGCCAGCGTCGTGGCCGTCGCCCTGGTCGTCGAGGACGACGCCGACGTCCCGCCGGTGTCCGGCGACCCGGGTGAGGGCTAGCATCCCGCCGGCGGAGAGGAGCAGGCGTGGTTCGGCGACGGCTCACCATCAAGCGGCTCGACCCCTGGTCGGTGCTGAAGTTCGGCGCGTTGGCGAACCTCGTCCTCTTCATCGTCCTGATGCTCATCGCCGCGTTGGTGTGGTTCGTCGTCGACCGCCTCCAGCTGGTCGATCAGGCGTGCGAGATCGCCGTCGACGTCGGGTTCCAGCAGTGCGC
This sequence comes from Nitriliruptoraceae bacterium, assembly GCA_007125475.1. GTDB lineage: Bacteria > Actinomycetota > Nitriliruptoria > Nitriliruptorales > Nitriliruptoraceae > SLDB01. Next base: position 16,268 of record SLDB01000146.1, read on the forward strand.
CGTCGATGGCGGGACCGTGCTGCGCGTCGCGGCGCTGTTGTCGGGGATGATCGCGGTGATCAGCACCGCGGTGCTCGTGTTCGCCTCGTTCCTGCACAACCTCATCGCCGATCTCACCGGCGGGCTGGTGATCGGTGTCGTCGAGGACGCCCCGGCGCGGCGGGCCGCGCCCCCGGCCGCGCCACGGGCCGAGTCGGCCACCCCGGTGACCTCCGCCGATCCGCCTGATCCGGGTACCCCGACCGCGTCGCCGGAAACGGCGACACGCCGGCAGGAGGACCTCTTCGGCGAACGCTGAGGACCTCGGGGAGGTGTTGACGGCATCGGCGGGTTCGCCTGGGGGTGGTGCCGCCGCTACGCTCCCGCCGCCGGGTGGCGTGGCGGATCGCTGCCGCGTCCGCGTGGACCCGGGCCAATAGCTCAGCTTGGTTAGAGCGCACCCCTGATAAGGGTGAGGTCGGAGGTTCAAGTCCTCCTTGGCCCACAGCGACGACGTCCGGGGCGACCGTCCGACGGTGCCCGGGGGTCCGCGGCCGTCACCGGTGGACGTCGGCGCCCGCCTCGGCGGCCAGAGGAGGTCCCCGATGACCCGCGCCCGTGTTCACGCCGACGCGGCGGTCCCACTGCACCTGTTGCTGAGCCGACCGGCGAAACAACTGTGCACGGCCGTGTTCGTCTCCGGTCGGGACCCCGATGTCGCGCTGCGGGAGAGCGCCCTGTGGGATGAGCCGGTCGGGGACGTCCTCGCCGACCGGGTCGAGGTCTCCATCGACCGCGCCGACCAACGCGTCGACCTCACCGTCACCCTCGATGACGACACCATCACCGCGGTCGTGGACGCCTACCGGGCGGCACACCCCGCCTTCGAGGCGGACTGGGACGCCGAGCGGCGCCGCCTGCGCGAGCTGGGCCGGCTGACCCGCAGCGCCCGCCACCACGACGATCAGGGGTGCGCCATCCTCCCGGTGGGGGAGCCCGATGCCCTGCCGCACTTCACCCCGGTGATCGTGCGCCCCCGCCTCACCGGGGCCAGCGCTGCCGTCGGGTCCCACGGTGAGCTGGAGGTGCTCACCGAGCCCGGTCACGGGGTCGACCTCGAGGCCGCCGCCGGCGCCGTCGACGCCGCGTTCGCCGACGACGCCGCCCACACCGCGGCGTTCCTCGCGATGCATCGGGGACGGATCATCGCCGAGGGGTACGGCGGTGGGGCCCACCAGGGGATGCCGCTGGAGAGCTGGTCGATGGGGAAGTCCATCGCGGCGATGCTGATCGGGATCCTCGTCGGTGACGGGCTGTTGGACCTGGACGAACCGGCCCCGATCGCCGAGTGGCGGAACCCCGACGACCCGCGGAGCGGGATCACCCTGCGCCACCTGATGAACATGAGCAGCGGGTTGCGGTGCAGCGGTCGGCAGGATCCGCGGGCGTCGTGGGAACACGGGGTGTCGGATCACAACTACCCCTACCACGAAGCGATCGACACCTACCG
>SLDB01000210.1 GCA_007125475.1 Nitriliruptoraceae bacterium
CCTGGGACACCCGCGACGGCGGCGACGGCCACCGGGCGGTCCGCGGCGTGGCGATCGGGATCGGTGCGATCATGCTCGCGGTGAGCGTGTCGAGCCTGCTGCGCGCCACCGTGGTGGAGGCCGGACCGGCGAGCATCGCCGGCGTCGCGGTCGCGTTCGTCGTCCTGGCCGGTTCCGGCCGTCTCCTGGCGGACCGCCCCGTCGCCGCGGACGTGGTGGCCGCCGGCCTGGTCACCGTCGCCGCACCGCTGGTCGCCGGCGACGCCACCTGGGGGGGCGTCGCCCTCCTCGTCGCCGCCACCGGCTGGCTCGGCCTGGCCGTCACGACGCACCCGCTGCTGCGTTGGGTGTCCGCGCTGGTCGCCGGGGCCGGGAACGCCGTCCTCCTGGCCGACGCCGGGGTCACGGTCGTGGAGGCCTACACCGTCGTGCCAGCCGCCCTCCTCACGGCCGCCGGGGTGTGGTGGCTCCACGACGACCCCCGCGTCCCCACCCGCACGGCCCTGGCCCCCGGGCTCGTCCTCGGGCTCCTCCCCAGTCTGGTGCGCCTCACCGACGACCCGCGGGTGCTGCCACGTGCCATCGCCCTCGCCGTCGTCGCCGCCGGCCTCGGCGTCATCGGGGCACGGCTGCGGTGGCAGGCACCCACCATCGCGGCCGTCGTCGCCGCGATCGGCGTCGCAGTGACCCAGTTGACGATCGTCGCCGCCGAGATCCCTCGGTGGGTCACGTTCGCCACGATCGGGGCGCTGCTGGTGTGGATCGCCGCGACGTACGAGCGCCAGCAGACCCGCGCACGCCACCTCGGCGCCGCGATCGGGCGCCTGCGATGACGCAGCCGGACCGCGCGACACCGACCGACGCCGAGCTCGGCCCCACTCGTCGGGCACGCATCGGCCGGTTCGTCGGCCCACTCGTCGCGGTCGTGGTTCACCAGGCCCTGACTGGGACGCCGTTGGGAGGCGACGCCCGGGCGACCGCAGCCGTCGGCGCCCTGATGGCGACGTGGTGGATCACCGAGGCGGTCCCGCTCCCCGTGACCTCCCTGTTGCCGGTGGCGTTGTTCCCCCTCACCGGCGCCACCGGGGTGGAGGCCGCGACCCGTCCGTACGCGAACGAGATCCTGTTCCTCTTCGGTGGGGGGTTCGTCCTCGCCCAGGCCGTACAACGCTGGGGTCTGCACCGCCGGATCGCGCTGCTCACGGTCCTGGCCGTGGGCACACAACCGGTACGCCTCATCGGCGGCTTCATGCTCGCCACGGCGTTCCTCTCGATGTGGGTGAGCAACACCGCCACCGTCGTGATGATGCTCCCCATCGGCGCCTCCGTCCTCGGGCTGCTCGGACAGGACGCCCCCGGAGACCAGGACCCGCCGGGCACCGCGGACATCGCCTCGGGGAGCGCGGCCGCTGACATCGACCCGCGCTCGTTCGGCACCGCCCTGATGCTCGCGATCGCCTACGCCGCAAGCATCGGCTCGGTCGCCACGCTGATCGGCACTCCGCCGAACGGGATCCTCGCCGGCTACCTCGCCGACCAGGGCTCGCCGATCGGCTTCGGGCGGTGGATGCTCCTCGGCCTCCCGCTCGCGATCGTCTTCCTCGGCATCGCGTGGCTGTTGCTCACCCGCGTGCTGTTCCGCCTCCCGCAGGCAGCGATCCCCGGCGGCGAAGGGGTGATCCGCGACGCGTTGACGAAGATGGGGCCACCCGGCGTCGGCGAACGCCGCACCCTGGCGGTGTTCGTCGTCACCGCCGCGCTGTGGGTCACCCGCCCGGTGATCACCGGGCTACCGGGACTCAGCGGCCTCACCGACGCCTCGATCGCGATCGCCGCGGCGATCGCGCTCTTCCTGGTGCCGGCGGGGCGCGGCATCGCCCTGCTGAGCTGGGACGACGCGAAACAGATCCCCTGGGGGATCCTCCTCCTGTTCGGTGGTGGCCTCGCCCTCGCCTCGGGGATCGAGGACACCGGGATCGCCGCCTACATCGGCGAACAGGTCGTCGGGCTCGGCCACCTGGACGTCGTCGTCCTCGTCGCGGTGACCGCCGTGGTGATCGTGCTGCTCACCGAGGTCACCAGCAACACCGCCACCGCGGCGGTGTTCATCCCGATCCTCGCCGGTGCCGCCATGGGCCTGGACCTCCCGGTGACGATGCTGATCGTCCCGGCGACGCTGGTCGCGAGCTTCGCGTTCATGCTCCCGGTGGCCACCCCACCGAACGCCATCGTGTTCGCCTCCGGTGCGGTCACCGTCGCCGACATGGCCCGTGCCGGGGTGTGGCTGAACATCATCGGTGTCGGGCTCGTCGTGGCCGCGACGTTCGCGATCGTCGTGCCGATGTTCGGAGGGATCGCCGGATGACCACGGTGACGGCGGCAGCCGTCGATGACGCGGTGTGCACCCGGGGAGGTACGCCGGCCGGCTCAGCCGGCCTGGACCACCGCTTCCTCCTCGGGGACGAAGGGGTTCTCCAGGAGACCGGCACGATTGCAGGCCTCGTCGATGCACCACCGCGTGGTGATGCCGTCGATGGAAAGCAGCGGGTGTCCGGCGTGGGTCATGTCTGATCTCCCGACTCGACGTCGACCTGCAGCGCCTCCCGAGCGCCGTGCGGCAGCATAGACGGACCGACCGCAGATCCCATCTTCACACCGTCACAGGCCTGCCGGGTGGCTGGGGGGCAGGGGATCGAACCCTGGATTCCGACTCCAAAGGTCGGCGTGTTGCCGGTTACACCACCCCCCATCGTGCCCCGTCGTACGTCGGCACGACCGGACACGCGGCACAGCGTAGTGGTCAGGTCTCCGACAACTCGGGGCCGCCGGCCGGGGACAACGCGATCTCGACGCGGTCGAACTCGCCACGCACCGACTCGGCGATCGCCACCGAGCTGGTCGCGTCGGGAGCCAGCGCGACGACCGTCGGCCCCGAGCCGCTGACGATCGCCCCGATCGCCCCGGCTCGTCGCATCGCCTCGAGCTGCTCGCCCAGCCGCGGTCGCAGGTGCACCGCTGCCACCTCGAGGTCGTTGTGCAGCGACGCACCGAGGGCCTCGGGGTCACCGGTGCGCAGCGCCTGCAGCACCGCGTCGGGTTCGTACCCCGACGGCTCACCGACCTCGTCGAACACCCGGTAGACCTCCCGGGTCTCCAACGGGGACTCGGTGATCCCCACCACCCAGTAGCAGGTACCGCGCGTCAGGACCTGCGCCGTCGCGGTCCCGATCCCGGTCGCGAGCGCCGTGCCCCCGGTGACGCAGAACGGCACGTCAGCACCGAGCTCGGCGGCGATCCGGCGCAGGTCGTCACGGTGCATCCCGACATCCCACACGTGGTTCAACGCCACCAGGACCCCCGCGGCGTCGGCCGAGCCCCCGGCCATCCCGGCCGCGACCGGGATCCGCTTGGTGAGGTGCATCCGCGTGGTGGGAGCGGTGGCCCCGCCGTTGCCACGGTCCCCACCGACCCCGATCTCCCGCATCAGCCTCCGGGCCGCGAGGAGGACCAGGTTCTCCTCCCCGGCGGGGACCGAGGGCAGACCATCGACCGACAGCGCAACGTCCATGAAACGGCGGGCCGAGGGATGCATCGAGGCCGCGGAACGATCCAGGTGCACCGAGATCGTGTCGTGGATCGACACCGTCTGCAGCACCGTGACGAGTTCGTGGTAGCCGTCGTCGCGCATCCCACGCACCGCCAGGAAGAGGTTCACCTTCGACGGCACGCGCACCCGGATGTGGTCGGGCGCTCCGTCCGACATCACGGCTCCTGACGGCGTCGGACCCCGCGGACACCGTGGTGCCACCGCTGCCGTGGCTCGACGCCTCCGACGTACGCGCCTGCGCAGCGCGTCCGACCATCCTAGGCAACGTCACCGCACGCCCCCGACGCCGACCGGACGTCGCGGCCACCGGCCCCGGTGATGTCACCGTCCAGGGCCCCGGCGACGCGAACGCTCACCCCGGGCCGGCCGGGGCCTCAGCTGCCGTGCAGCGCCGCGTCGAGTCGGCGCAGGTCGGCCGGGGTCAGGGTCTCGGCACGGGCACCGAGGTCGATCCCGGCGGCGTCCGCCGCCACGGCCAGCCGTGGAGGCTCGGCGACACGACGCAGGGTGTTGCGTAGCGTCTTGCGCCGCTGGGCGAACGCGGCGTCGGCGAGCCCGGCGAGCCGTACGTACGACTCCCGGTCCGGGGCGTCGGCCCGGCGGGTGAGCCGGACCATCACGCTGTCGACGTTCGGCACCGGGTGGAACACCGATCGGGGGATGGTCAACTCGGTGCGGACCTCGGAGAGGAGCGCGAGCTTCACGGACACCGCGCCGTAGGCGGCGTCACCGACGGTCGAGCGCCACCGGTCGGCGACCTCGCGCTGCACCATCACGAACAGCTCGGTCACGGCCGGGTGGGCCAACGCGTGGAACACCAGCGGTGTCGCGGTGTTGTACGGCAGGTTCGCCACCACCTTCACCGGCTCATCGGAGACCAACCGTCCCAGGTCGGTGTGCAGCGCGTCCGCGTGGACCACCTCGACGCCCTCGACACCGTCGAGGACCTCGGTCAGCGCCGACACCAGGCCGGCGTCGATCTCGACGGCGACGACCCGGCGGACGATGGCGGCCAGCCCGAGCGTGAGCGATCCCAGTCCGGGGCCGATCTCGAGGACGGCGTCGTCGGCGGTCACCCCCGAAGCCGCGACGATGCGACGGACCGTGTTGGGGTCGGTGACGAAGTTCTGCCCCGCGGCGCGTCGCGGGGCGAGTCCGTGCCGGCGCAGCAGCGACCCCACGGCGCTTGGGGTGAGGAGCTCGCCGATCTCGACCTCCTCGCCCGACGTCGGTGTCGAGCCTACGACGACGGCCCGGCCCAGTGTCCACCACCGTCGATGGCGAACGCCCTGAGGGTGTTGGCGTACACCACCTCGGCGAGGTCACCGGCGTCACGATCGTGCACCTCGGCGAGGGCGGCGAGCGTCAACGGTACGTACGACGGGTCGTTGGGTGCGCCCCGGTGGGGGTGGGGGGTGAGGAACGGTGAGTCCGTCTCGGTCAGCAGCAGCCCGGCGGGGGCGAGCCCCGCTACGCGTCGCAACTCCCCGGCGTTGGTGAACGTGACGTTCCCCGCGAACGAGAGGAAGTACCCGGCCTCGACGCACCGCGCCGTGACCTCCTCGTCGCCCGAGAAGCAGTGCATCACGACTCGGTCGGGGGCTCCCTCGGTGGCCAGGACGTCGAGGCAGTCGTCCCAGGCGTCGCGGCAGTGGACCACCAGCGTCAGGTCGCGTCGCTTCGCCAGCGCGATGTGCTCGCGGAAGCTGGCCTTTTGCACCGCGGGGGTGGTGTGGTCGCGGTAGTAGTCGAGACCGGTCTCCCCGACCGCGACGCACCGGGGCTCGTCAGCGAGCTCCGCGATCACGTCGAGGACCCGCGGGGTGGCCTCCATCGCGTCGTTGGGGTGCACCCCCACCGCGGCGTAGACGTCCTCGAACCGGTTCGCACACGCGACCGCCTGTGACGAGCTCGCCAGGTCCGTACCGACCGTGACCATCAGCGACACCCCCGCCTCACGGGCCCGACGGACCTGTTCCTGGGGCGTCAGCTCCTCGTGGTGGCTGAGGTGGCAGTGGGTGTCGACGTAACGCACGGCGGGGTCCTGGGGCCGGAGGCTGTCGGCGGCGCACCGCCATCACCGCGTGCGGGCACGCGGCGGCCCGCCGTCGGGCGGGCCGCAGCCGAGCCTATCCCGGTCAGCCCCGGGGAGAGTCGGGGTCACCGTCCTCGCGCAGGTGCTCCGGCGGGAGCGAGATCGCCCCGTCGGCCTGGCGTTCGACGTGCACCTCGTGGGTCTCGAGGGAGGGGTCGGCCGGGGCGAGGACGAGGACGAACCGGTCGCCGCCGCGCTCGGTGAGCTCGCGGACCTCCAGGTCCCGTCCACCGGGGACGTCGAGCCCGAAGCCCGCGTGGTCACTCGCCGTCTCGCCGGTCCCCGGCCCGTCGTCCCAGCCGACGCTGCGGAGTGTCACGTCGGCGCCGGACTCCTCGACCCAGAGCACGTGCCCGCCGTCGGGTGACCACACCGGACCGGCGACGTGGGCCGCGGCCGGTCCGACTGCGTACGGGCCACCGAAGACCTCCAACGCCGGGTCGGGGTCGCCGTCGACCAGGCGTGTCCATCGCATCCCCAGCACACCGTCGGTGTCGCGGATCAGGCTCACCACGGTGAGGTCGTCCGAGCCGGAACCGGGCCGCACCGCCCAGGACACGAACTCGTCACCGGGGTCGAGCTCGGCGAGCACGCGCGGTCCGTCGGGTCCGTGGAACGTCAGCTCACGTCCCTCGGCGGTGACACGGAGTGGATCGTCGTCGGGGAGCGACGGGTCGTCGGGGAGCTCTTCGACCTCCGCGGGCGGGGCATCCCCGGTGCCCGCTTCGGTGTCGGCCTCGGTGTCGGCGTCAGCACCCGGGTCACCCATGATCTCCGGCCCGCCACCGTCGCCGCGATCGGTCACCGCGTCGTCGACCTGCGGTGTGGGGAACCCGTCGAGGTTGGGCAGGATCACGGCCGCGGCGAGGACCGCGGCGGCCGCGCCGCCGAGGGCGTACTGCCAACCCGGCAGCCACCGGCGGCGGGCGGTGCGCCGCTGCACCTCCCGCCACAGCGCCGGCGTGGCCTCGACGTCCTCGGCACGACGCCGCAGACTGTCCCGGACCAGCTCCTCGATCGCCATCATCGCTCACCTCCTTCCGTCACGGCGCCTCGCACCGCTCCCGCCTCACCGTCGGCGGTGAGGAGTTGTTGCAGGCGGTCGAGTGCCCGCGAGGTCTGCGACTTCACGGTGCCGACCGAGCACCCGAGGACCTCGGCGGTGTCGGCCTCGGAGAGGTCCTCGTAGTAGCGCAGCACCACCGCGAGTCGCTGACGGTCCGGGAGGCGCTGGATCGCCGACCACACCTCGTCGTGGTCCGCGGCACCGTCGTCGACGCTGCGCACACCCCGGTCGTCGCCGTGACGCTTGCTGGCCTCGCGACGTTCCAGGTACCGCCGGCGCAGCTTCGAACGCGACTCGTTCGCCACGGCACGGCGCAGGTAGGCACCGACGTCACGGACCCGACCCTCGCGCCAGGGCACGTACACCTTCGCGAACGCGTCGGCGACGACGTCCTCGGCCTGGTGCGGGTCGCTGGTGAGGAGGTAGGCCAGCCGCACGGCCTGTCGGTGGTGATCGCGGTACACGGCCGCGAACGAACCCGCGTCCACCCCGGATCTCACCATTGCCAGCACGTGGTCACCTCCCTCGTCCTCACCCGTTCCCGACGCCGCCCGACGCCGCGGGGTTGCGCGGGGCCAGGCGCCGTGCGGTCGCCGCGCGCAGCCACGCGGCGGCGCGTCACCCGACGGCGTCGAGGACGGCCTGGTAGACCCGTCGCTTGGCGACCCCGGACCCGCGGGCGACGTCGGTGATCGCCTCCTTCCTGGACACGCCGGTGGCGACGAGCTCGCGCACCCGGGCCACCAGGTCCTCGTCGGTGACCTCGCCCGCGCCGGTGGCGGCCACCCCGGCCACCACGAGGGTGAGCTCACCACGGACCCCGTCGGCGACGGCGTCGGCGAGCTCACCCAACCCGCCACGCCGCACGTCCTCGTGCCGCTTCGTCAGCTCCCGGCACAGCACCGCCGCGCGATCGGCGCCGCACGCGGCGGCGAGGTCGACCAGGTCGGCGTGGGCACGGTGCGGCGAGACCAGGAGGACGGTGGTGCGTGGTTCGACGGCGAGTTCCTCGAGGCGCTCGCGGCGCGCCTGGCCCCGTCGCGGGAGGAATCCCTCGAACACCACGCGGTCGGAGGGGAGGCCGGCCACCGCCAGCGCCGCGAGTACCGCCGAGGCCCCCGGCACGGGGGTGACGCGGAACCCGGCCGCCGCGGCCGCGGCCACCAGCCGGTAGCCGGGGTCCGAGACGAGCGGGGTCCCGGCGTCGGAGACCAGCGCGATCCGTCGTCCGTCGGCGAGGAGGTCGAGGACCTCCGGGATGCGTTCGCGCTCGTTGTGCTCGTGCAACGAGCGCTGTGGGACCCGGCTGGCGACGTGGGCCAACAGCCGCCCGGTGTGCCGGGTGTCCTCGGCCAGGACGACGTCGGCGGTACACAGCACGTCGGCGGCGCGCGACGTGAGGTCGCCGAGGTTGCCGATCGGCGTCGCGACCACCAGCAACTCACCGGGCATGCCGGTTCCGATCGTCGAGTCCGGTGGGGCCACAGGGTACGCCGGGTCGATGGTCAGGTGGCCGATGCCCGCGGTCTCTGATAGGCAACACCCTCGAGAGGGGCGGGGTCCGTGGGGGACGGACCGTGTGGAGGAGTCCGGCCCATGCGACGGGGTGCCGTCGTGACCGTGGCCAGCGTGCTCGCGCTGGCCCTCCTCGGTCTCGGCCTCGGTGGCTGGTACTACAGCGACGAGATCCTCGAGGCGCCGACCGCCGGCGACCCGGTGTACGACCTCACCCTCACCGATGTGGATCCGTCGTCCGGGACCGTGACCCTCGACGCGACGTCGGGGAGCGACGCCACCTTGACGACGGTGGGGGTCCGCACCGACGACGCCCTCCTCCTCCTCGACGGGCCACCCCGCGACACCGACGACGGCGTGAGACGGACCGCGGTCCTCGTCCAGGGGGACTGGCCCGAGCCCGGCGACGCCGCCACGACCACGGTGCACGCCTACGACGGAAGCCCCGGCGAGGTCCTCGGTCTCGCCCATGACGAGATCCGCGTCCGCGGTGAGCTCGGCGACCTCCCGGCCTGGCGGGTGATCCCCGCCGGCGCGGCGGACACGACCTGGGTGGTGATCGTGCACGGCCGCGGCTCCGGGCTCACCGAGGGCAACCGCCTGTTGCCGACGCTGGACCGGGTCGGCCTGCCGTCACTGTCGATCTCGATGCGCAACACCCCCGGCGCCGACCGCGACCCCGACGGCTACGGCTACTACGGCGACACCGAGTGGGTCGACGTCGACGCCGCCGTCCGCCATCTGGTGGAGATGGAAGGTGCCGAGGAGGTCGTCGTGGCGGGGTTCAGCCAGGGGGCATCGACCGCGATGACGTTCCTGCGCCGATCGGAGCTCGCCGGACACGTCTCCGGACTCGTGCTGATCTCCCCGCTGGTGTCGCTCGAGGAGACGCTGGCGGTGCAGGCCGCCGATCGGGACGTCCCCGCCGTGCTGGCCCCCGCACTCCTCACGACCGCCCGGTGGATCGCCACCGCGCGTTCCGGGTTGGACTTCGACGCCTTGGAGCACCACGAGCACGTCGACGAGATCCCCGCCGACGTGCCGGTCCTGCTCACCCACGGCGCAGACGATCGGGCGGTGCCGGTCGGGCCGACGCGTCGACTGGCCCGGGCCCTGGGCGATCAGGCGGTGTTCGTCGAATACCCCGGCACCGGCCACGTCCGGGAGTGGAACGCCGATCGGCGACGGTTCGAGTCCGACCTCGCCGGGTTCCTCACCGACGAGGTCCTCACCGACGACGCCCCCACCGCCGGGAGCCGGTGACCCCGGGTGCGGGCTCGACGTGGCGCGGTGCGCCGCCACCCGGACGGCACGGCTGGCTCGCCGCGTCCGGGGAACCATCAGGTCACGCCGACGACGGGCCCTCATCGAGGACGTCACGGATCGTGGTCAGCAGCCGCCCGGCCGAGTAGGGCTTCGGCAGGAAGTGGCGTACCCCTGCGTCGGCCGCCTGCGTCACCCGGCCGTTGCCGTTGAGACCGCTCGCCGCGACGATCCTCACCTCGGGCGCGAGTCGTCGCAGCGTGTGGATCGTGGCCGGTCCGTCCATGATGGGCATCATCATGTCGGTGACCACGACGTCGACCTCGCCGAGGTTGCGGGCGAAGACGGAGACGGCCTCGGCGCCGTCACTCGCCTCGAGGACGCGGTACCCGTAGGTCTCCAGCGTCTGGCGGGTGATCTCCCGGACCGCCGCCTCGTCGTCGACGACCAGGACCAGCTCGCCGGCTCCATGCGGGTGGGCCCCAACCGCCTCGTCGGCCACGGACCGCGACGCCTCGGCCCGGGTCCCGGTCGGCAGGTAGACGCGGATTATCGTGCCGCCGGCCGGGTCGCTGTACACCTGCAGGAAGCCCCGGTGACTGCGCACGATCGCCGACGCCGTCGAGAGCCCGAGCCCGGTCCCGGTGCCGTGCGGTTTCGTGGTGAAGAACGGCTCGAAGATCCGCTCGACCACCTCGGGAGGCATGCCGAAACCGTCGTCCTGCACCTCGATCACCAGGTGCGGCCCGGGGTCCGCGTGCGGGTTCTGCGCGACGTAGTGGGCGTCGAGGTCGGCGGTGTAGGCGGCGATCCCGATCGTGCCCCCGCCCGGGAGGGCGTCCCGGGCGTTGACGACGAGGTTGAGCAGCACCTGGTGCAGCTGGGTGCTGTCCCCGATGACCACCGGCAACTCGTCGGCGACGTCGAGGTGCAGCGCGATCTGCCGGGGGAAGGTCTCCCGCACGATCCGCGCGATGTCATCGATGAGCTCACCGGCCGCCAGGGGCTGGCGCTGGCCGTCCACCCCCCGCGCGAACGACAGCACCTGGGTGACCAGGTCCGCGCCACGTCGGGCGCTGTCGTGCACCGTGTCGAGCATGCGTGCCCGGGCCGCGTCGGTCTCGGCCTCGCGGAGGAGTTCGGTCGCCAGCAGGATCGGCGAGAGCATGTTGTTCAGGTCGTGGGCGATCCCCCCCGCCAGGGTCCCCAGGCTCTCCATGCGCTGAGCCCGCAGGTACTGCTCTTCGAGGCGTTTGCGTTCGGTGATGTCGGTACTCACCGCGAGGACCGCCTCCGGTTCCCCGTCGGCGTCACGGACGAGGGTCCATCGGGACTCGACGAGGATCCGGGCGCCGTCGTGCGCCCGGTGGGCGGCCTCACCGGACCACTCGCCGTATCGGAGGAGATCCTCCATCGCGGCGCCGAAGGGTTCCGGATCCACGCTGAGGAGCTCGCGGACGTCGGCGCCCACCGCCTCGGCGGCGGCGAATCCGTACAGCCGGGACGCGCTCGCGTTCCAGTACGTCACCCGGTGGTGGAGGTCCCAGACACCGATGGCGTCGCTGGCGGCGTCCAGCAGGGCCGCCTGTCGGGCGAGCTCCTCCTCACGGCGCCGCAGGGCCTGCTCCTGCTCGTGCCGCTCGGTGACGTCGCGGAAGTACACCGCCAGCCCGTCCGGCCCGGGGTAGGCGTTCACCTCGAACCAGGTGCTCAGCGGTTCGTAGTAGTCCTCGACGGTCTGCGGTTCACCGGTGGCGACCGCGTCGTGGTACGCGGTGTACAGCAGCGAGCCGACGGCCTCGGGGAACTCGGCCCACACGTCCCGGCCGATCAGCTCGTGGCGGGGGCGGAGGAGCAGCTGTTCGGCCCGGGTGTTGAGGTAGGTGAACCGCCAGCGGTGGTCGACGATGAACACCGCATCGGTCATCGACTCGAACGTCGTCTCCAGGCGTCGGGCCAGCTCGGCGACTTCCGCCTGCGAGGCCTTCGCGGCCGTGATGTCCTGGAACGCCCCCATCACCCGGGTCACCGTTCCCTGGTGGCCCCGTTCGGCGTCCGCGACGATCCGGGCCCAGATCCGCTCACCGTCGAGGGTGTCCATCTCGACGTCGAGATCGAAGGCCTCACCGGTGACCAGGCAACGTTCGATCGCCTCCTGCAGTCGTTCACGGTCCCCGGCTTGGTACAGCGACCACCCGTCCTCCAGCGGCAGCGCCGTCGACCGATCGGCGCCGAGGATCTGATAGAGCTCCTCGGTCCAGACCACCTCCCGGGTCCCGGCGTCGATCGACCACCCACCGACCCCGGCGAGCCCACCGGCGACGCGGCGCAGCGACTCGCTGTGCGCCAGGCGTTCTTCGGCGTGACGGCGTTCGGTGATGTCCTCGGTCGTCGCGACGAAGTGCTCCGCCGCCCCGTCCGGGCCACGGATCAGGGCCACCGTCGCCCGGCACCAGACCTCGTCCCCGTCGCGGTTGAGGTAGCGCTTCTCCATCACGAACGACTCGCGCTCACCGGCGCGGAGCTCCTCGGTGAGCCTGCGGTTCTCATCGCGGTCGTCGGGGTGGGTGAGGGCGAGGAAGTCGGTGGCCATCAGCTCGTCGTGATTCAGCCCGACCATCCGCAGGTACACCGGGTTGGCGTCGACGTACCTCCCGTCGAGCTCGGCGATCGCGATCCCGACCCCCGCGGCGAGGAACAGCTGCCGCAACAGAGTGGACTCCGAGTCAGACGGACGATGCAACACCTGGTCCTCCCTCTCCGCTCACGCCGTGTCGTCGAGGGCGCGCCGTACCGCCCTGAGGAGCTGTTCGGTGGTATACGGCTTGGGCAGGACCTCCCGGGCGCCGGCGTTCCCCGCACGATCGGCCTTGTCGTCACCGGCGAGTCCGGAGGCGACGATCACCCGGGCATCCGGGTCGATCCTGCGCAGCGCCTGGGTCGTGGCGATCCCGTCGAACACCGGCATCGTGACGTCGGTGACGACGACGTCGATGTCCTCGCCCTGCCGGGCGTAGAGGGCGACCGCCTCGTCGCCGTCGCGGGCCGTGACGACGCCGTAGCCGTAGGCCTTCAGCGTCTGGCTGGCGACCGCCCGGACCGCCGCCTCGTCGTCGACGACGAGGACGACCTCGCCGCTGCCCCGCGGGGCCCACCCGTCGCGGCCGTCGGGGGAGCGACGCGGACCAGCGGGTTCCTCGGCGACGGGGAGGTACACCTTCACCGTCGTGCCACGACCGCGCTCGGTGTAGAGGTGGATGGCACCGTCGTGGGCCTCGATGACCGTGCGAGAGGACGACAGCCCCAGCCCCGCACCGAACCCGGAGGCCTTCGTCGTGAAGAACGGCTCGAAGGCCCGTTCCCGGACGTCGGCCGGCATCCCCACCCCGGTGTCGGCGACGGTGAACAGCACGTACCCGCCGGGCTCGAGCCCGCCGAGCATCGCCGCCGAGGGGCGGTCCACCTCGACGGGCTCGGCCGAGACCGCGACGACCCCGCCGTTCGGCATGGCGTCGCGTGCGTTGACCAGGAGGTTGAGCAGGACCTGCTGCAGCTGGGCGACGTCGCCGAACACCGACGGGGTCCCGGCAGCGACGTCGCTACGCACCGTGATGGCCTTCGGGAACGACTCGGCGACGATGCCGCCGACGTGGTTGACGAGGGTGTCGGGGGCGATCACGACCCGTTCGCCCCGGGAACCGCGGGCGAAGGCGAGGATCTGGTCGACCATCACCGCGCTGCGCTGCGCGCTCTCGGCGATCGTCGCCACCGTCTGCCGCTGCTGGTCGTCGAGGTCGGTGATCGCGAGCAGGTCGGCCGACATCATGATCGGGGTGAGGACGTTGTTGAGGTCGTGGGCGATCCCGCCGGCCAGGGCGCCGAGGCTCTCCATCCGCTGCGACCGCAGGTACTGCTCCTCGAGCTCGCGACGCTGGGTGACGTCGGTGACGCCTCCGACGGCGCGGAGCGCCACCCCGTCGTCCCCCCGGAGGATCGTGCCCCGGTCCTCGACCCGGGCCCAGCCCCCGTCGGCGACCCGGAAGCGGTACTCGGCCTGCCACGCCTCCGCGTCACCGTCCCGTGCCGCCTGCAGGGAGGCGACGACGGCGTCGCGGTCGTCGGGGTGAACGCGGTCCACCCACCACGACGGGTCGAACGACACCTCCTCGGTGGTGTACCCGAACAGCCGCTCGACGCCTTCGCTCCACCACAGCGTGTCCGTGGAGAAGTCCCAGTCCCACAGCGCGTCGGAGGTCGCCGACGCCATCAACCGGAACCGCTCCTCGCGGTCGGCGAGCTCGGCG
Source organism: Nitriliruptoraceae bacterium (assembly GCA_007125475.1). GTDB lineage: Bacteria > Actinomycetota > Nitriliruptoria > Nitriliruptorales > Nitriliruptoraceae > SLDB01. The sequence continues at coordinate 13,851 of SLDB01000210.1, forward strand.
AGCTCGAGGTGACGGGTCACCGCGATCCCGGCGATCGCCGCCGTCGCCTCCCCGATCCGGACCTCGTCGTCGTTCGGCGCCCGCGCCTCGTCGAGGTAGAGCGCGAACACCGCGACGACCTCGCCGTGACGATCGGTGAGCGGTACCGCCCAGCACCCCCGCAGCCCGTGCCGTACGGCGAGGTCGCGGTGCTCCTCCCAGGCGGGATCGGTGGTGATGTCGGCGGTGACGACCGTGCCGGCCTCGGACGCCGCGCGGGCAGGGGTGACCGCGGACCCGAGGGGGGACCCGTCGACGGCTCCGGCGAACCCGGACGGCAGCGACGGCGCCGAGAGGTGGCGGAGCCGGCCGACCTCCCGGTCGACCTCGAGGACCGTGGCGGTCGACCCCGGAAGTCGGGACTCGGTCAGCCGCGTGAGCCGGTCGAGCGTCGGGGTGAGCTCCGCGCCGGCGGCGACCTCCATCAGCACGTCGCGCACCGCGGTGCGGTGGGCGAGCTGACGCGCCTCGGCCGTGACGTCACGGGCGACGGCGTAGATCACGCCGTCGTCCTGCACCGCCGCCCCCGACCACGCCAGCGTGCGGTATTCGCCGTCGCGGGAGCGGTAGCGGTTCTCGAAGTGTTCCTGGGGGTGGCCCCCGACGGCCTCGGCGAAGGCCCGACGGGTGTCCTCGAGGTCGTCGGGGTGGATGTGGTCCACCAGCGACCGACCGGTCAACTCCTCGGCCGTCCACCCCAGCAGGCGGGTGAACGCGGGGTTGACCCGCTTGAACCGCCCGTCGGGACCGATCACGGCGATGAGGTCCTCGGCGAGCTCGAACACCTGGGCGAGTTCGTGGCGGGCGTGCTGGCGCTCGAGGACGGCGTGGATCTCGTCGGTGTGGTCGATGATCGCGGCGAGCCACTCGTCGGCCTCGGCGTCACCGCGGTGGACGAACCCGAGGACGAGGCTGAGGGCGTCGTCGCCGAGGAGGAACGGGATCTGCGCCCCGGCGTTCAGCCCGGCGGCGGCGGCCTCCGCACCCCGCCGGGCCTCCGGGTCACTGGCGAGGTCGTCGATGAACAACGGCACCCCGGCGGTCAGCGCCCGGTGGATCCGTGACCCCTCCGGGATGTCGATGCGGCGGGTGGCGTCCGCGAATGCGGCCAGGACGGGCTCGTCGTCGTACGAGGTGCACAACAGCCCCGGAGGCCGGTTCGGGAGCATCAGCCAGGCCTCGGCGTGCGGGATCGCCGACTCGGCCCGGAGCGCCTCGAGGAAGGCGACGGCGGTCGACACCGGCGAGGAGTGCTCCGCAGCGGCCCGGGTGAGCAGCTGCTGCAACGTGTGCCGCAGGCGGGTGCGGCGTTGCGCGGTGACGTCGCGGAGGAACACCGTGCAGTGCTCGCCGTCGGGGAAGACCTGGACGTGGAACCAGGCGTACAGCGCGTCGACGGCGACCGCCTGGCGCACCGGCTCCCCGCGGCGACGGGCAGCGGCGATCACCGTTCGCAGTTCGGTGGCGGCCAGCACCGGGTGGGCGGTCCACAGATCGGTGCCGTCACCGGCGGGGGCCCCGACGAGGGCGGCGACACCGGCGTTGCGGTACACGATGCGATCGTCGGCGTCGACGACGACGACGGCGTCGGTGATGCTGTCGAGGATCCCGCGGAGCGCAGCGACGTCGGGCTCGGGAGTCACGCCTGGACCCCGCTCGTGTACTCGTGGGCCGGCAGCGGGTAGCCCAGGGCGTAGCCCTGGCCGAAGTGCACGCCGAGCTGCAGCAGGGTCTCCGCCTCGACCGGCCGTTCGATCCCCTCGCCGACGACGACGGCACCGAAGGCGTCGGCGAACCCGACGATCCCCTGGACCAGCGCCCGGCGGACCGGGTCGCCGTCGATGTGGTCGACCCAGGCCCGGTCGAGCTTCACGTAGTCCGGCCGGAGCTCGAAGATGTGTCGGAGGCTGGCGTACCCGGCGCCGGCGTCGTCGACGGCGATCTCCACGTGGTCGCTTCCGGCGATGTACCGGCGGAGCTCCGCGTAATCGGTGACGTGCTCGTGCTCGGTGATCTCGAGGACGATGGGCCGGTCGGCGTCGCCGAGCAGCCGATTGAGGTCGAGCTCGACGAACGACGCCGCGGAGAGGTTCAGCGACACCCAGCACCCCTCGGGGAGGTCGCGGGCGGCGGCGAGGAGGGTCGAGACCGCCGCCGCCTCGAGCTCACCGGCGATCCCGGCCCGTTCGGCGGCCGCGAACGCGACGTCGGGGCGGGTCCCGTCCCGGAACCGGCTCAACCCCTCGAACCCGACCACCGCCCCGGTTTCGAGGTGCACGATCGGTTGGAACACCGCGTGCAGCCCCCCCTTCGCCGCCAGGTCCCGGACGTGGCGGCGCGCGGTGGCGACCCCGGCGGAGGCCGTCAGCTGGCGTGAGGCGACCGAGGCGATCTGCGGGGCGAGGTCGGCCAGCGTCGACAAGGCCACGTCAGCCTCGCCGTAGACCCCCGCCTCGAGCATCCCCACGGTCCGACCCGCCGATCGCAGCGGGAGCCGCAACGACGAACCGTCGTCGTCGTGCCCCCCCGTCCACCGCGCGACCTCGACCTGGTTCGGGACGGGAGCGGCCGGGTCGAGCTCGTCGACCCGCAGGATCCGAAGATCTCCGACGGCGACGACCTCCCCGACCAGGGCGTGGATCTGGGACTCGAGGACGGCGAGCGGGGACTCCGGATCGAGCTCGGCGATCCCCCGGCTCAACCACGAACGCGCCGCGAGCTGATCACCGATCCGCTTCACCCACTGGGAGCGGTCACGGATCTGCGACTCGACGCGGGCGAGCAACTCGGCCAGCGAGACCGGCTTGACGAGGTAGTCGTTCGCCCCGGCACGCAACCCCGCCAGCTTGCCGTCGAGGCCGCCGTCGGCAGTGACGACGATCACCGCCAGCGACTCGGTCGCCGGGTCGCCGCGGAGACGTGCGAGGAGTTCGTGACCATCCATCCCCGGCAGCTCCACGTCGAGGAGGACGACGTCGACCGCCTGCTGCTCGACGACCTCCAGCGCCGAGACGGCGTTGCCGACGGCGACGACCGCATACCCCCCATGCTCGAGCGCGGCACGGAACACCTCCCGCACCCCGGGGTCGTCATCGACGACGAGGACGAGCTGCGCCTCCCGCCGTGTCGACGCGTCAGCAGCTGCTGCGCGCTCCATCGCCGACCCCCATTCCTTCACACCCGCCACAGCCTCACCATCGGCAGCGCGGCATCACGAGTGAAGCAACCCACCCGGGGACGGTCGCCGCACCGGCTCGCCGTACACGACGCAGGCCGGCGCGTCGACGAGGTGCTCACCCCTCGTCCGCTTCGTCGCGGTCGACGAACTCCGCGGCGTGTGCCGGGTTGAACGCGAAGTCGAGTCCGAGCCAGATCGTCTTCGACCATCCGTACAACGCGAACGGCACCACCGCATTGATCAGGATCCCACCGATCAGCAGACCTGTCCATGGCACGTCGGGCCACGTCACGAGCATCCCGCCGACGAAGAACACCCCGAAGGCGACGAGGACGATCGCCATGATCACCGTCATCGCCCCGACCCAGTACCCCTCCTCACGGACGAAGGAGAGCCCGCACCCCGGACAGGCCTCACGCAGCTCGGTGACCGAACGGAACACCCCGCGACCTCCGCAGTGCGGGCACGCGCCTCGCAGGCCGCGGCCGAGGACCGCGGCCCGGGACGGGGTGGTCTGCCGGGGCATACCGATGGACGGTACTGGCCGTGCCCAGATGCCGGCTCCCGATCGTGCTCGGGGCCCGGGGAGACGCGTGCCGATCCGGCCTCCGGGTGGAACACTGGCAGCGACCGGGGACGGCCCGTGCCGGGCGGAG